>CAZXJG010000271.1:0-3563 GCA_964640985.1 uncultured Melioribacteraceae bacterium
TAATATTGAAGGACTTGTTTGTAAAAATATTTCTGACGCTAATGCAGGAGTAAAAAACTTTTTTGATAATACGGGAATCAAATCAGGTTTCTTTTTCCTCATTATAGGAATACTTACCTTTCGAACACCCGTAATTACAAAATCAGGGAGCTGAACTCCTTGATTTTCATTTTGCGCCGGTTTCTTTTCTTGAGCATAAGTTAAAATGGAAATAAGAATAAATATTAGAATAAATTTAAGTTTCATAATTTCCTTAATTTTCTCCTTGCTTCTTTACCGTAATCATCTCTACTATGTCTTTTAATTACAGCTCTGTACATTTCGCGAGCTTGTTTTTTGTTTTTTAATTTTGCGTAGCAATCGCCTAATTTAATCAATGCTTTGGTGTACCATTCGTCGTAGTTAGAAAAAATTGATCTAACTCTTACGAATGAAGAAATTGCATCTGTAATTTTATTCTGTTCAAATAGAGTTAACCCGAGATAATATTGAGCGGCTGCACCAATATCATCGGTTCTTTTTTGTGCAACTTCGGTAAAAAGCGCAACGGCATTGCTGTATTCTCCCCGTGCTAATTCCATCAAACCGATTTCGATTTTAGCTTTTGCAGCGAAAACAGTTCCGTTATAGTAAAGTATTAACTTATTGAACGATTTTGCAGCTTCGTTTAGTTTGCCCAATTTTGAAAGTGCATCTGCTTTATTAAAAATAACCTCGGCAATATCCTTTGCATCAGGTACTTCTTTTATGGCTTTATTGTAAAGTTTTATGGCAGAATTATAATCGCCCTTATTTGAGTAAATAGATCCTTCTTTCAAAATGGCAGAAATACCAATATCGGAATTTAAATATAAATTTATCACTTTATTAAAATTAAATAATGCATCTTTTTCGTGTCCTAAATTTTCGGCACTTTTACCTATCCAATAATAAGCAGAAGGTACAAATTTACTATTAGGATAAGTTGCAATAAATTCTTTGAAACCTTGAATTGCTTTTTGATAATTACCTACGTTGTAATAAATATCGCCTTTTTTAAAGAGAATTTGATCGCCGAATTTATATGTAGGATTATCTATTATAAAGTTGTTTATAAAAATCGCAGCACTGTCGGGCTGATTTTTAGCAACAAAACAGAATTGAATTCCGGTTACAGCGTCAAATACATATCTGCTTTTGGGAAATTTCTGCAGGACTTTTTTATAATTATCTATTGCGGTGTTATATTTACCAAGATTGTAATATGAATCGCCCATCGAATAATATGCGAGAGGAACGACGGAAGAACGAGGATATTTTACCGGTATTTTACTATAAGCAGCAATGGCCTTAGAATATTTCCCTTGTTGAAAATGAAGCCATCCGATTAAATATTGTGATTTATCGGCATATATGGAACGTGGAAATTTTAATTGAAGATTTTTAAAAATTCTTATCGACTTTAAACGTTCACCCCCTTCAAATAAAGCTTGTCCGTATTGGTAATATTCAAAACTATTGTTTAATAATTTTTTATTCTTATTAAACACTTCTTGATATATATTACTTGCCAAATCGAAATTTTTTGTGCCGAAATAACTATCGGCTAATCTTAATTTTGCATCGGTATAATTTGAAGAATGTTTGTATTTATTAATATACTCTTTAAAGTAAAATGCGGCATTAGGGAAGTCCTTTAAATTAAAATATGCATAAGCCTTACCGTACAAAGTTTCTTTCCAGAGTTTGCCCGGTTGAGGGGGAATTTTGTTATAATATTGTTTTGCTTTTGCGAAATTCTTTTGTGCAAAATATGATTCGGCTAAATAAAAATTGACTTTATCGGTTTCAAAATATTTTTTTCTTGAATTTAAATCGGAAAGATTCATTATTGCATTTTTGAGATCATTCAAATAATATTGTGAAATACCCAAACCGAGAATTGCCCAATTGGTTAAATTTTCCGGCAAAGCCGGGATTTTCACGGCGTTTGAAAAGTACTGAGCAGCAGATTTATAATCCTTTTTATTTAAGCTTATTTCACCTAAAAGAGTATAAGACTTCCCTTTGGCAGCTTTATTGTCCGACATTAAAGATTTAATTAAATATCTTTTTGCCTTACGAATATTTCCTTTGTTATAAAAGATTATCCCGATATTAAATTCAACACGGGGAACAATTTTATTGTGTGGATATGTATTTAAATACTTTCGATAAATTTTCAAAGCTTCATCAATATTACCGGCATATCTTTTGGATTCCGCACTCCAATAAAGAGATTTTTCTGCTATCGAATCTTCTTTTGAATTAACAAGTGAAATAAATACTTCATAAGCATTGTTGTAATTATGAGTTTGAAAATTTACCCATGCTAATTCGAACTGTATTTGATCTTTGGTTAGTTCGTTCGGTTTTTCAGATAAAATTTTGTTATATATTTTTTTTGCCTTGTTATAATTTTTTAAGCGAAAATAAGTGTTAGCCAAAATATATAAAGTTTTGGTTTGTAAACTATCGGGAAGTTGTTTAATTAAAGGATCAGTCAGTTCTAAAACGGCACTTTCATATTCTTTTAATTGAAAATAACTTATACCTATTCTCATTTGGGCGTATGGTGCCAGTTTGCTTTTTCTGTAATAAGAAAGTAATTCATCGTAGTAAGTAACTGCGTTTGTATAATTCCCCATTTTTTCGTAAAGATTAGCGATTGTATAAATGGAGTAATCGATGAGATTATTGTGTTGGCTTGCGGAAATTGCATCTAATAAAAATTCTTCGGCATCCAAATATTTTTTGTCGGCAATAAATGCTTTGCCAATCCAGTAGTCTGCAGCTCCTAGAAAACTGCTGTTAGGATAGTTGCGAACCAACGTCATTAAACGATCTCTGCATTTAGAATACTGACCGCTGTTAAAGTAGAGTGTACCTAATCTGTATAAAGCTTTATCTCTATAATTGGATGTAATGTAATTATTGATAAATGCCTCAAATCCTGCTGCAGCTCCGTCGATTTGCCCCAATTTATATAACGATTCGGCAGTAAAGTATTTAGCGGAAGAGTAAATATCTTCTTTTATACCGGATTGCTTAGCTATTTCAGAAAATAATTCGTAGGCAAGAAAATATTGACCCTTGTTAAATAATTCAGTGGCAGAAGCAAATTTATCGGATATATTCTGAGCATACGTAAAATTAACACTTACGAGTAATACTAAAAAAAATTTTAATAATTTATTTATCATAAAAATTAAATAAAAACTTTAGAAATAAATTGCTTTATTAATATGAATACTAATTAAATTATTTAATTTAATAAAGATTAAAAATAATTCTTAAATTTTTAAAAGAATAATTAATTAAGTATAATTTAATAAATTATTTCGAATCGAGTAGATAATCTGTGCAAAAGAAACGTTATAAAATTTTAATTTGTTTATATATGGAAGGAGTAATTTTTAAAACAAAAAGCCCCTCAAAATGAGGGGCTAAAAAGAAAAGATTAATATCTATTTAATTTCTTCAATTCATATTTACACAACCTTCTATATTTTGGATCTTTGAGACCCGCTTTAAAACTTTCTTTA
>CAZXJG010000272.1:0-3554 GCA_964640985.1 uncultured Melioribacteraceae bacterium
CGAACGAAGTTCGGGGAACTAAAACCAACTTCACAAACACAACTGCAGCGCAGTTGAATTTTTGAATGTGAACTAAATGTAACACTTAGCGAAAGTAAAAAAAAGAATTAGAGATTTCTCTAATATCGAGGAATGGTCCTCGGCAGCCGGATAAAAATCAGCCGTTTATTTACGGGCACAAGACTAACGCTATATGCCGTTATAAATTTCTCGATTTTATTTTAACATGAACTTGAATTATATAAAGTTAATACTTCGATTTTATCATATATGTTCTTATTACTAATGAAAACATTTGTATACTGCTAACAGTAATTATTATCTATTAGTAATAGAAATATTAATTGAGTAAATATTTTAACATTTGACCAGAAGGATGAGTTTACAATTAGAGGGAAAAAGATTTTAATAATACCTACTTGGGAATGGATGAATTAAAAAAGAAATCCGCCCAATATAAAATTGAGCGGATTAAAGATATTAATCAATTGGCGGAGGCGGAGTTTTAGTTGGTATTTTATATTTATAATTTTTCAACTCTTTCATAATAACTTTGATTGCCATATTTAATTGCTGATCTATGCCTTGATATTCTTTTGCCGGATTATTATCCACAACAATATTCGGGTCAACACCGTGTCCTTCAACTATCCACTTTTTGCCGTGAATACCAAAAATTCCATATTCAGGCACATACAAATAACCGCCGTCTACGTAAGGCACTGAAGCAGAAATACCCGTAACACCTCCCCAAGTACGTTTACCGATTACTTCACCCAATTTATATTTTTTAAATCTGTACGTAAAAATATCGCCATCCGAAGCAGTAAACTGATCGATAATAAGCACTTTTGGTCCTATCAGTTCACTAAAAGGATCCGGTGAAGGTGGATTATCGCGCATATTATCCATCATTGCAATTTTTCTTCGCAGTCTTTCAATAATCATCGGCGATACATTGCCGCCTCCGTTACTGCGAATATCAATTATTAATGCTTTTTTTCTTAACTGCGGGTAAAATAATTTAACAAAATCATTCAGTCCGTCGGTTTCCATATCGGGAATGTGAATATATCCAACCTGACCGTGAGTAGCTTCGCTGACTTTTTTAATATTGTTTTCAACCCAATTATAATAATACAACTGCTGTTCATCTGCCGTAGGTACAACAATTATATTACGGCTGTTTTTAAATGAGTTTGTTGAACTTACAGTAAGAGAAACTTCTTTATTTGCCTTACCAATCAACGACTCATAAATATTTTGCATTTGCGAAACAGGCTGTCCGTCTACAGATAGAATATAATCGCCTGCCTTTAGATTAAGCCCAATTGCTTTTAAAGGAGATCGATAAATCTTCGACCAATTTTCACCATTTAAAATTTTAACAATTTTATAATTTTTAGTAACGTTATCTCGAACCAACTCTGCACCAAGCAAGCCGGTTTTAATTCTTTTAGCCTTAGGATAATCGCCGCCGCCTACATAAGCATGACCAATTCCCAATTCACCAATCATTTCTCCCATAATATAAGTAAGATCAATTCTATTGTTAACATATTTTACGAGAGGTTCATATTTCTTTTTAATAGCCGTCCAATTTAATCCTTTCATATTTGAAACAAAAAAGAAATCGCGAACCTGCCGCCAAGCTTGATTAAAAATTTGATTCCACTCGGCTTTTCTATTTAAATTCATTTTTAAACCCGACAATACGAGTTTGTTTTTTAAGATTAATTTTTTGGTAGGTAAGTTTATTATATAATAGTTTTTACCTCTTGCAACCAACATTTTTTTATGACTATCGGAAATTATATATCCTTTAATGCTGCCGAGTTTATTTTCTTTTTTGGCTTTGAGATTATACATTAAAAGCAAGGGCTTGCTGTCTTTACTTCCGTGCCTGATATAAAAAACTTTATTGCCGACGGAACTTAAACCGAAATAAGCCGAAGCCTCAATCGGCAAAGCGATAATACGATTATTGATTCCATTTAAGTCGACATTTAATTTTACTGTTTTCTTTTTCTTTGATGATTTTTTCTTTTTATTTTTAACAATAACCGCTTCATCGTCTTTAGGTTTAAAAGGTGAAGGAGTAGATTTAGATAAAGTTACAAAATAAATTTTCTGCATATCCTGATAAGCATAATTCCACTCTACCCAGCTATAAATTGGATGGAAAACTCTGCTTGAAACAAAAAACAAATATTTCCCATCAGAACTAAATAAAGGCTGAGAAGAAGAATACCAGCCGGTAGTAACGGAATAGTTTTTCTTTTTATTGAGTGAATAGAGATAAATTTTATTTATCCCTGAAGCATCTTGTTTTGGATAAGCAATCCACTTTGAATCGGGCGACCAAACTGCCGAGGGTCTTCTTCCCCGTTTAATATTAACTACTTTAGTAACTTTTTTATTATTAATATTTACATATTTAATATTCAGCGCACGGTCGGTCCACAATATTTTTTTGCTATCGGGCGACCATGCAATATCCCATTTATAAGAACTTTTTCCGAATGTCAATTGAGCAGGTTTTGCACTGCCGTTTCGGGGAATAATATAAACTTCATCTTCACCTGTTTTATCGGAAATAAAAGCAATATATTTTCCGTTGGGAGACCATTTGGCATTTCGTTCATCAACACCGGAAGTTTTTGTTAAATTACGCGTAATTCCCTGTTTTGCCGGAACTGTAAATACTTCACCGCGTGCACCGAATAATGCTCTTTTACCGTCAGGCGAAATTCCAAAATTTGAGATTCTTTTACTTACGTCAATCCAGCCCCCTCTGCCCTGAGCAAAATCGTCATCAATTTGAATATTCACAATATGATATTTATTGGTTTTTAAATCAAACCGGTAAATATATCCGCCATTTTCAAAAACTATTGCATTTACACCAATCGAGGGAAATTTAATATCAAAATTTTTAAATGACGTTAATTTTTTTGTGGTTTTTGTCCTCAAATCATTAACATATAGATTCATTCTTTTTAAACTGTCGCGGTCGGATAAAAAATAAATTTTGTTTCCATGCCACATCGGTATAATATCTTGAGCGGGATTATTTGTAATATCGGTAACCTTTTTTGTTTTAAAGTTGTAAATCCGGATATCATCTACCATTCCGCCCCGGTAGCGTTTCCAAGTTCTGAATTGACGAAAAATTTTGTTGAACGCTAATTTTGTACCGTCGGGCGAATATGAAGCAAAACCTCCTTGCGAAAGAGGAAGCTGAGTGGGAATATCTCCGCTTAAGGGAGCGAGAAAAAGCTTCCCCTTAAAAGGATCCCAATCATGCATTCTTGAACGGAATAGAACATATTTGTTATTATTTGTCCAGCCCATTACAATATTATTAGGGCCCATCCTATCGGAAACATCATCACGATTTAACGTAGCCGTGAATGTTATTCTTTTGGGAACACCACCTTTTGATGGCATAATATAAACTTCAGTGTTACCATCATATTGACCGGTAAAGGCAATCATTTTCCCGTTATGTGAAAACCGTGCAAAAATTTCCACACCCTTACCGTTTGTTAGTT
>CAZXJG010000273.1:0-3548 GCA_964640985.1 uncultured Melioribacteraceae bacterium
GGAATAACTGTCGGGATTTCTGCTTTATTGTGGTTTCTTGTTAAAGATTTTGTTAACGTTAAGGGGGCGGAATAGAATAACTTTAGGGGGTTGGATAGAACAACTTATCCTACCCCCTAAATATTTAATAAATGTATAACCTATTATTCCACCCCCTTAACTAATTTATACCACGGTGTCAAGTGTGTACACAGCTCAGCTTAAAAAGAGAGGGGGAAGTTTTCAGGTGGGCTGATTAATTTTATATTCACTGATGTAGATGAGTAGTCCTCGACAGTCGGAATGACTCGTTATTTGGTTACTTGCTGTCATTCCGAGCGTAACGAAGTGGAGTCGAGGAATCTCTTGAACAGCTTGCTTTTCTAATATCGAGGAATGGTCCTCGACAGCCGGATACGGAGATTCCCTAAATCTCAGAAATTAAGGGAATTTTGTATTCTCGGGGAAGCTTGATTCAAAACCTTTTCACCTTTGTTCCTATGATTATTCCTTTGTGTTCTTTGTGAAATTCTTTGCGAACTTTGTGGTTGAATTTTTACCACAAAGAACACTAAGCAGGCACAAAGAACACTAAGAATATTGAATGTATTTTTAATCCCTAATTCCGGGAATCTTGATTCAAGAATCTTACGTCTTTTTAAGGAAGTAAGTTAATTCAAAACTATGGGACGATAACTAATATTATAGTAAAAAAAGTCTTTATTTTTCACTTCAACTGCTTTGTAGTCATTCAAATATTTTCAATATTTAATTGCCAATTGACCACACGCTGCAGCAATGTCGTCTCCTTGAGTCTCACGTATCATAACCGTTAAATTGTTATTTCTAAGTTCGGCGGCAAATTCGTTTATTTCTTGATATGATGTAGATTTGAGTTGTGTTGAAATTCCCTCCGGTACCATGTGTGCAATACTGTTAAAGGGGATTAAATTTATTTTAGATGGGATTTTTCTCATCAATTTTATTAGTGCTTTTATGTCTTCTTTTCTATCATTAATCCCTTTTAACATAATATATTCAAAAGTTATTCTAATTTTGTTCTTTTTCTCATAATAAATTAATGCATCTGTAATTTCTTCAACCGGATATTTAATGTTTACCGGCATAATTCTGCTTCTGATATCGTTAAAACAGGAATGAAGCGATAGAGCTAATTTTACTCTTAAACCCGTATCGGCCAACTCTTTTATTTTGGGCACTATACCAACGGTAGAAACCGTTATTTTATTTCTACTTAACGATTTATTAAGCTCTTCAGTAAAAATCCGTAACGATTTTACAGTATTGTTAAAATTTAGCAATGGCTCTCCCATTCCCATATAAACAATATTTGTAATTCTATCATTGTCAAAATTTTTTGATGATAATAAATATTGATCAACAATTTCGCCTGCCGTTAAATTACGGGTAAAGCCCATTAGTCCCGTTGCACAAAATTTGCAATCGAGCGGGCACCCAACTTGAGTTGAAATACACAATGTGTTTCTCTGTTCTGTAGGTATTAACACCGATTCAATTTTTTCTCCGTCTTCAGTTTCAAAAAGAAGTTTTTTTGTTTTTGTAGTTGTGGAAATTTGAACGGTTTTTAAATACAACGATTTAAGTGTACATATTTCATCTAATTCCAATTGAAGTGTTTTCGGAATGTTATGCATTTGGTTAAAATCTTCAACACGGCGGTTATAAATCCAATTAAATATTTGATTGCCGCGGTATTTGGGCTGCCCCATATCCATTAAAAATTTGGTAAGTTCAAATTTATCGAGCCCTTTTAACTGTATTTTTTTAATAGATGTGTCCATAAAATTTTAATATTACAATTTTTTTTTGAGCTGCCGTTTAATCGGAAACCTTAATTATTTTAAAAATAATTTAGCACCGTTTATCCCCTGCAAAACCATTTGTGTCCCAATTACAGCCAATATTAATCCCATTAACCGAGTAATCACTTTTATTCCGCTGTCTCCGATAAACTTGACAAATCTCTGACCGAATATGAAAAACAGATAAGTAATAAAACAGAGCAACGCAAAAACAACAATTGTAACAATAACTTGCAATATATTTCCTGTTGAAGAAAAATTCATTGCAGTGGCAATTGTACCTGGTCCGGCTAAAATAGGCATTGCCAATGGAGATATAGCCACACTTAATTTGGCATCTTTGCTATTTCGATTGTCTTCTTCGGTAGGGCTATGCATTTTAGATTGTTCACCGTGAAGCATTTGAACACCGATTATAAAGACCAGAATTCCGCCTGTAATACGGAAAGCCGGCAGTGTAATGCCGAATAATTCAAAAATAAGTTTTCCTAAAATACAAAAAAACGCTACAAGCAAAAAAGTGATTACCAACGATCTTAATGCAACGGCTTTTCTGGTAACGGCATTATCTTCCGCCGTTAATCCTAAAAAAATAGGCGTGTTTGCAATCGGGTTCATAATTGCGAAAAAACCGAAAAAAACAGTTATTGAATTTGTAATTATATTTTCCATTTTCAGACTTCTTTTATTTTTTTATACTTATTTATCAAAAATAATTTAATTTGTTCTTATCAAAAAGTTAAGTATTCTGAAAAAACATAATAACTTCACAACAGCGTAAAAACAAATTAATTATCCCAGCTTTCATTAAATTTTAATCCTCTTTTTTCCGCTTCTTGAATAATTAATTTTCCTGAAGCCGCTTTTTCAACCGGGAGAGCACCTTTATTTATTTTCCCTTCGGCAGCTAATATTGCCATAATGGAAGCATGCCAGCCGGTTAATCGCTGCATTGCCGTAAAACCTGTTTTTTCATCGTATTTATCAAAAAGGTCAATTGTAAATTTTCTATATTTTTCATTCTTCATGCCTTTTCCAACAACACGAATAATCGCTAAATCTTTGTTTTCTTTAGATTTGATTTTAGGTTCAAGTAAAGCGTGAAATACATCACGTGGTACAACTTTCGTGTTATTAATTATCACCGGTTCTAATTCAAAAAGACCGAGTTGTGAAAAAGCTTCAAATTTTGACCAATGACCCGGATAGCGAAGAGTTTTATTTTCAAAAGTTATCGGCGCCGTCGAAAGTCCACCGCTTGTAACAGCAGCCTCCAAATTACTAATCGGTCCGGGAAATTGAACATTCTCCAATTCCGTTAGGCACGGAACCTTTGTAACTTTTCCATTTCTTAAAAAGAGAGCATCTCCAAAATATTCATTTGTCAATCCGTTAATATGAAAAAGCAGTTCATAGTTCCAGGGCGGAGTTGGATTTTGGGGCAGCCCGCCGTCATAAACATGTATTTCTTCGGGTTCATCAAATTTACCCATCACATAAACAGCCATTGAAATATTCAAGCCCGGGCCCATTCCACAATCGGGAATTATACAAATATCCTTAACTTCAGCTTCTTCATTTAAAGCCAATTGTTTAAGAACCACCTGTGTATTGCCGCCAAAATCCACGAAAGAAGTGAAAGTTTCCAATGCAGCAAGTGTAAGTTCGTAATTATAGTAATAAGGGACGCCGCTAATTACAACGTCAATATTATCAAGCAAACTT
>CAZXJG010000274.1:0-3530 GCA_964640985.1 uncultured Melioribacteraceae bacterium
TTAAAAGATTATATACACTTACCTGAAGAACTAAAACCGGTTGTTTTTCTTACTCACATGGAACATCACTCAAATCAAACAAGTTGGCTTGAAACCTTGGTAGAAGTTGTAATTTTAGAACCTGATGAAAAAGGCTTGGTTAAACTAAGTAACTTGGAAGAAGCTCTGGAAAAATATAAGAACAGAAAGCTAAAAATCGGTTCTTTCACCGCATGCTCAAATGTTACAGGCATACAACCCGATTATTATGCAATGGCAAAACTTATGCATAAATATAATGGAGTTTGTTTTATAGATTTTGCGGCATCGGCACCATATTCTAAAATTGATATGCACCCGTCAGATCCTTTGGAAAAACTTGATGCGATTTTCTTTTCTCCACACAAATTTTTAGGAGGACCCGGCACTTCGGGTGTTATTGTTTTTGATTCCAAACTTTACACACGTAAAGTACCCGATAACCCCGGCGGCGGTACTGTGGATTGGACAAATCCGTGGGGACAACACAAGTATATTGACGATATCGAACTTCGCGAAGACGGCGGAACACCGGGCTTTTTACAAGCAATTAGAGCAGCACTTGCAATCAAGTTAAAAGAGCAGATGGGTGTTAAAAATATCTTGAAAAGAGAAAAAGAATTATTGAAACCTATATTTAATGAATTTGAGAAAATTCCTGAAATTCATCTACTGGCTACAGAACATCATGAACGATTAGGTATTTTATCTTTGTTTATCGAAAATTTACATTATAATCTTGTTGTTAAATTGCTTAATGATCGTTATGGTATTCAAGTACGGGGAGGATGTTCCTGCGCGGGAACTTATGGACATTATTTACTTCATATCGATCCAACGCGTTCACACAGAATTACCGATAAAATTAACCACGGCGATTTTTCGGATAAACCTGGCTGGGTAAGAATTTCACTCCATCCAACTATGACTGATGAAGAACTGAAATATATTATAAACGCATTAAAAGAAATTATTTCCAATGCAAAGCAATGGCAAAAAGATTATTCATACAATCTTCATACAAACGAATTTACACATAAAACTTTTATTGGTAACGAAGATAAAATGATTGATGAATGGTTTGGGTTAAAATAATTTTGTCACTTTTCTATTTAAGCATTTGTAATCTAAAGTATAATGCAAAATCATAATTATAAAGAATTCCCGTTTAATTTATACATCGAATCAGCACCCATAGTTTCGCAAATTACTATTTTATCCATTTACTAAAATGGCGGGTTCGCTTTCCCTTTTTCTCCCAACTTAATTGCAGAATACCCAAATTTATTTCTTATTTTAGTAATTGCCGTGAACATTCTCTTTCTGATAATTCTTTTATCTTCAAATAACTCTTCCTGTTCCGAAAATTCGTTAAACTTGCTTAAGTGAATGCCGATAAGTCTGATACTTACTCTGCGCGTATAAGCTTTTCGGAATAACTCAACTGCAGTATCGAAAATAATTTTATCATCATTGGTAAATTTGATTGTTTTGGCACGAGTTACCGTAATAAAATCGGAATAGCGAAGTTTGATACCGACAGTTGACACCTGCCGGTTTTTATCACGCAGCATTTGGCATACTTTACCTGTAAGATTAAATAATGTTGTTTCTATCTCTTCTTTACTTGCAACATCTTTGCCATAGGTTTTTTCTTTCGAAATACTTTTCCGTTTTTGCGGCGGATTAAGATATTCTTGCCCTCCTCCGTTTGCCTTATGCCACAACGAAATTCCATACTTTCCAAACGCCATACCAAAGTAATTTTCGGATACTCCGGTAATATCCTTAACCTTATAAAACCCTTTTTCATAAAGCGCTCTTTTTATTACTTTTCCTACACCGGGAATCACTTCAACAGGCAACGGCGCAAGAAATTCTTTTTCCATTCCCGACAAAACATAAGTTATTCCTTCCGGTTTTGCGTAATCCGAACAAATTTTAGCAATGGTTTTGTTGCTTCCAATTCCAATAGAACACGGAAGTGAAAGTTTTTTTTCAATTTCTTTCTGCAATTTTTTGGCAAAGGCAAACATAGAGCCATAAATACGCTGCGTACCTGTAAAATCCATATAAAATTCATCAATTGAAGCTTGTTCGATTTGCGGTGCATATTGTTCGAGAATATGTTTTACCGCTTTCGAAAAACGGCCGTATTCTTCGTGATGCCCATGTAAATAAATGCCGTCCGGACAAAGGCGATACGCTTGTTTAATCGGTATAGCGGAATGCAGCCCGTATTTGCGTGCTTCATAAGAACATGCAGCTACCACTCCCCTTCCGTCTTCAGGCTTTGCCCCCACAATTACAGGTTTGCCTTTAAGCGAAGTGTCAAGTATCCTTTCTACGGAAATAAAAAACGCATCCAAATCTAAATGCAATATTGTACGCATGGCAACCTAAGTTAAAAATTGTTAAATAAAATATAACTAAAATTTTAAACATTTAAATTAGAACGAACTCTCCGCATTTTTACGAAATACTCATTAAAAAACAGAGCGAAAATTACGATTACTCCACCGATTATTAATCGAAGAATATTACTCTGTTCGTTAAAAAACAAAATTGAGACCGAAATAGCAAGCGGAACTTTAAGATTATTAAAAACAGCAACAGTGCCGATATTTGCTTTCCTAACTCCATAGTTCCATAAGAAAAATCCGAGTCCGGAAGCAATTAAACCCAAATAAATTAATATTAACCATTGATTATTAGATAAAATAAAATTATGATAGTTGCCCGTAAACAGCGAAAATATTCCTGTAATTATGACGCCTCCCAAATATAATAATCCGAAAATTTGATGATCTTTAATTGACGACACACTTTTCATAACTTTTTTATAATATACTTGTCCAAATGCAAAACACAAATTCGATATTTGAAGAATCAAAATTCCTTTTATAAAACTTAAACTTTCGAGATTGTGATAAGCTATAATAAAAGCTCCTATAACCGCAATAAACGCCGATAAAAAAAATATTTTATTTATTTTTTTATTAAACAAATCGTTGATAAAAGTAACATATATAGGAGTAAAAATAGTAAATAGAGCAACTTCATAAGCCTTAAGAAATTGGTATGAATATATATATGTGCTGTACATTATGCCATATTGTATTGCTCCAATTAAAATCAGTTTAAATGAAAATCGAATGTTTAATATTTTTATTTTTAGAAAAGGAAGAAAAATAATTAGTGAAATGAAAAGACGAATGAAAGAGACAATATTTGGGTCCAAACTTGTCAGACTGGTTTTTATCAATCCAAACGAGAATGCCCAAATAAAAGAAACAATTAATAAATAGAGCATTCCCCGGCATTCCCCAACATTTTTCCATAAAATATTTAAATATAAATATATGAACTCTATTAAGAAAAGCCTAATTAAAATAATTGATAGATTTCATAAAATCGTTTACCGTATATAGTAAAAATCAATATCCCGAAAATATTATTATTAAGGGGGTGGAATAGATTAACTTGCATATAATACAAGAATAAATAACTGT
>CAZXJG010000275.1:0-3503 GCA_964640985.1 uncultured Melioribacteraceae bacterium
GCTATTTACATTTTCAAAAAATGAATAATAAACAGCGATTTGCTAACAATGTATATAAAAAATTGCCGAAATAGTAGTAATATCAAGCATTGTAGCTTATTTCAACTTCATCGTGAGTTGAAAGTTTTGAGCTTCGAAATCGGCAACTTTTCATATACTAAACGTTGTGCAAAATAGTAACTAAAAGGATAAGATTATGAATAATGAAGTTTTAAATGTAATTGTTTCATCGGGAATTGGACTAATAGGATTGGGCGTTGGTTATTTTTATCGTGAATATCAGAATCGAGTTAATAATTTAGTTCATATTTATAGGATAGATAATCATATAACTAAATTATCTGACATTGTGAACATTAATGACACATTACAAGAAAATTGTAGTAAGTCTGAATTAATGGATAATTTAAAAAAACAGAAAGGTATAAAAAGGTTTATGAAAATTGGGATATAGCAGATGACCTTAATAGATTCTGGATTGATCTCAAATCAGATATAAATGAATTAAAAAACGAGAAAAATGATGCCGATTTTATCGCTGCTTTGGAAAAGCTGTTTGAGAATGGATTTTTTCAAAAATATTTTTGGAGATTTCTGATTAAAAACAAAGCCATTGATATAAAAACAAAATTAAATGAAAAGAAAATAACAATTTCAGACCCCGATAAGGATGGCAATGTATGGCTTGGATTTCCAGAACAAGATTTATCTTTCAATATAACCAATCACACCGCAGCTCAACCCAAATTTAGACCTTTCTTAAATAATATTTCTACACTTGATAAAGATAATCTATCTGAAACTTTTGAACGTTTTATTCTCTTTATGGATTCTGAATATCAACTTGCAGTATCATCTATTAACTCACTTACAGAAATAAAGAATAATCAATCTAGATGGGGGTTTTATGTGCAAATTAGTAATATTAGTTCTTCACCATTTTTATTGGAATTAGAACCTAAACTAAAAATTAAATATAAAAAGAATGAATATACAATTGATTTATACACTACATTAATAGAAAGTGATCCCAACACCGGTGAGAACTATCTTAAAGATACCACCAAACCATTACTGTTAAAACATAATGAAGCAAATGAACTTGTTGTTATTACAAAAAAAAAGGGAAAGAGAAATGGAATTTGGTAAAACTATTAGAGAAATTTATGATTCGAGAAATGGGACTTATAGGATAGAATGGAAAGTAATAAAACCTGGATTGTTTAAAAGGCAAACATTAAAAAGTTCTAAAATGATGTTTTATGATTAGAACTACTTTGCACAACAATGTATAAGCGTAATGCGGGTTAAGGTGCTAATTATGAACAATATATAAATTAATAACATCGGTTTATAATAAAAGTGAAGTGTGATAAATACCCGCACTCCGCTTATACTGCACCGTTGTGTGTAATGCAAGAACAAGGAATAAAAGTAGATGAATACAATTGAAATCAACATAAAAGTCCCCCAATTATGGGGAGAGGAAACATTCATTAAGAATGAATGGGGAGACATAAATTTATTGGTTGGAGCAAATGGAACTGGAAAAACTTTATTTGCTGAACAATTAAAAAATCAACTCAAACAAAAAGGATTTTCTGTAAGGTATTTAAATGCAGAACGATTATCTGGTTTTGAGAAAACAAATTATAGTTATTTTACAAGCGACTAGTTTAGTAATGGATTAAATATAAGTCGTTTCAGAGATTATAAAAATTATGGAGAACAATTTGGCTTATCAACATCTGCTTTTGTTATTTTAAAAGAGAGATTAGATATTCAAATCCAGATTGAAGCATTTTTATCTGATATTTTTAATAAAACTATACGACTTGTAGAAGAAGGTGGGTTTTTAAAACCTAAAATGCAAAACATAAAAGGTGGTTCAGAATATAACTTAAAAGAACAAGAATGTCACGGATTAAAAGAACTCATTACACTTTTAACTTTTTTATATGATGACACAAAAGAATGCTTGATACTTGATGAGCCAGAGCTTCATTTACATCCTCAATTCCAATCATTTTTCCTTAATGAAATAAGAAGATTAGCTGGAAATCCAAAAGATAATCCTAGCAAAAAACTTTTTTTCTTAATAACTCACTCGCCATATTTTATTGATTTAAGAACAATTGATGATTTAAAAAATGTTATTGTATTTAAAAACAATCATATTCCTACATATATTGACAACATTGATGGACAAGATGAATATATAATTAAAAAATTCTTACCAAGATTTAACACACATCATAAGCAATTTTTCTTTTCCGAAAATCCAGTTTTTGTTGAAGGTTATACAGATCAACAATTGATAACATTAATTTACGACAAATTAGGAAAAAATATTGGAGCTTCGGGTTCTTCTATTATAGATGTTAGTGGAAAAGATGAGTTAGGTGTTTTTTATAAATTATGCAACAAATTAAAAATTTCACCAATTATAATTGCTGATTTGGATGCATTGTTTAAAGGAAAGTTAAGAGAAGTTCTTTGTGAAAATGTAAAAGCAAATAAATACATTCAAGACAATGGAATTGGCGAGAACATATCTGCCGAAATTGGCGATTTAGAAACTAAATTAAAAACTATTGCAGATAACTTGATTGAAAAATCAACAGTAAATCAAGATATAGATAAATTAATTAAACACCTTAAAAATTACGTAAATGAAGAAGGACAAATTGAAGATATAGAACATTACAGATTTTCATTGTTGCTAGGGATTTTACGATTTAAGAATGAAATTGAGAACATAATTGATGAAAATAAAAAAGCTATTCTGAATTTTATCCCAGCTCGATTGGAACAATTAATAAATGCTGCTAATAGTTGTAATATCTATTTCATTAAAATTGGTGAAATTGAACATTATTATACTCAATCGGAAGTTGACTATTTAAACATAACTAAAAAAGATGTTATTTTTCACAAAGAGCGAGAATTTATTCTAAATAGTGAAACACAAATTATACAAGAAAATTATGTCGAATTAATAAATCTTCTAGAAGAAATTATTCCGACAATAAATGTAAATCTTATTGAACACATTAAATACATTTTAATTGAATGGGTTCAAAAAATTCAATCTGCGATAGTTCGTGGCGAAATTGAGAATATTGAACACTTAAAACAAAATGCAAGAATTAATTATAATTTGTTTAGTCAAATTATTGAAATAGTTGACTTTCAATATCTAGGAGATAATAAATTCAAGTGTAAAATTAAAATATCTAACAATTTGTTAGATGAAACTGTTGAAATAGAGTTTGACGAAAATACAACACCAGCTAATTTTAGGATTGAAGTTGAATAAAGCACATACACACAACAATACCTATGCGTAATGCGGGCAAAGCGTTGAATATAAACGAGATGGCAATAATAAAAGATAATGGAAAGCTGAAAGTGAAGGGCATTAAAATCCCGCACTCCGCATAGCCAAACCGTTATAAACAAATTAAAACAAAGGTAGAAACATGAAAAATATAGCAATTATT
>CAZXJG010000276.1:0-3478 GCA_964640985.1 uncultured Melioribacteraceae bacterium
ATTTTGATTTTTGAAAAAAAATCGGAATGCCTTATATTTGCGATGCACTCTTAGCTCAGTTGGTAGAGCAGTAGACTCTTAATCTATTGGTCGGGGGTTCGAGTCCCCCAGGGTGTACAATCGGTGTTGTAATATAATAATTTACGAGCATCTCGTACGATAATGTCTTTTGAAAGGGTTTTGTTTTCATCATGAAATTTAAAAACTTTGTCATTTAATATTTTATCGTTATTTTACAATGTAACATCAAGCGTTATAAGGTAATATGATAATAAGCTTTGGGAACAAAGAGACAGAGAAACTTTATGTTACGGGGAAGTCAAAAACGTACACGCAATCAATAATAAAAGTTTCTTTAAGAAAGTTAGATTATTTGAATGCGGCAAAAAATATAAACGACTTAAAAATTCCGCCGAGCAACCGGATTGAACAGCTAAAGGGCAAATATAAAAATATGTATAGTATTAGAATTAATAAGCAATACAGAATAATCTTTTCATTTGAAAACTCAAATGTCACAAATGTTGAAATAGTTGATTATCATTAGAAGGGGATAAAAAATGATTAAATTAAAACGCATACCTTCACACCCGGGTCAAATATTGAAAGAAGAATTTTTGGATGAATTTAATTTATCTCAAACCGAGTTAGCTTCTGCTTTAGGAACAACCTTCCGGACGATAAATGAAATAATAAATGAGAAAAGAAATATCAGTACGGAAATGGCAATTAAATTATCAAAATTTTTCGGGACGAGCATTGAACTGTGGTTGAATCTTCAAAATCAATATGATATTTATAGAATTTATAATAAGAAAAAAGAACTGATTGATAGAGTGCGTCCACTTAAAAGAAGAAAACAAAAAGTTTAATACTGTGGGTTCAAGCCCATTATGTGATATTGCTCTCTTCACATAGTGTTGCCTTTAGGAAAAGGACAGAGTTAACCAAAATTCAAATCAATCAATATTTAAAATAGAGCCAAAATTTTTAACCGTCAAAAAAATTAAAATTTAAGTAGAAGCTTTAATTGTCTAATTTAATTGAAAGAGTGGAAAAACATAATTTTTATTCAGCCCACATATAGAACCAAAAAGCCCGATTCTTAAAACCGGGCTTTTTGAAATATAAACAATGCAAAATTATATTGATATATAAATAACTATGCGTGTAACTATAAATCAATTATTAATCATCCACATCAACAACAACCTCATCACTTTGCCAAAGCCCATGCTTTGTACAGTATGCCATCGCCGTTAATTTCATTTTTTTGGTCGGAACAATATAAAAGTCAACTTCTACTTGTCCTGCAGCATTACCTAAAACACCTGCAGTGAAAGTAGTTTGTGCTAACATAGTTTCGCCGTTCCACAATTGAACAAAAGCAATATAATGATCAAAATCATCCGGGTGCGAATATTCGTCGCCAACTTTAACTTTTACTGTGAACTTTTTACCTTTAACCGCTGTTTTTTCACAATGAACAAATGCCGAATGTCTGTCGATATAATCTTTTTTTGCATCTTTTTCAATTTGTGAGATATCTTCATATTTGTTGATTTTCATGATCTGAACTCCTTATAAATTTATTTTTTGTATAAAATTAACACAACAGTTTTCAAAATTATCTGTTTTTAACAAACAAAAATCTTGCTAAACAAAAATAAGTTAGTTTGTCCACAAATAATAATTTTTTTGAGAATTTTTTTTTCATTAAACATTTCAGCATAAAAAGTTTTGTTCTTTTCTAAAAGAGGATAGATTTTTATCACTAACCACGTCCTTTCCCCAAAAGGATCACTATAGAATTACAAGTTAAATCCTTGTTTTTTTACAAGAAAATTAATTAGAATATAATTTTACAAGACAAGCAATTCGTAATCCGTAAATCTGAATATTCATACAACATCTCTGTGTTTCTCCGTGAATACTCTGTGGCTCTCTGTGTAACCTAGCTTCCCATTCTTACACCGGAAGTTCCGACCTCAAAATAAGTCAAGTAGTTTTAAAATAAGGAGTTAGCTTGATTTAGCTATTAATAGTAGCCACTAATGATAAAATAATAGGCGAAATATATCTTGCTATTATGATATTATATGCCTATATTAGTAGCCACTATGTACATAGATAAATCCATATCAAAAGGTAAATATGTTCGGTATCTTCTTCGTGAAAACTATCGCGAAGATGGGAAAGTAAAACACAGAACAATTGCAAACCTTTCCAGTTGTAGCACCGAAGAAATAGATGCGATTAAGTTAGCTCTTAAACATAAAAATGATCTTTGCACTTTAAGATCAATATCCAACTCAGTTTCGCTAAAGCAAGGACTTTCAGTCGGAAGTGTATGGCTGGTATATCAAATAGCCAAACAAATAGGAATAGTCAGCTCGCTAGGTTCAACAAGAGATGGAAAATTAGCTCTATGGCAAGTAATCGCCAGAGTGATAGATCAAGGCTCAAGACTCTCTGCAGTACGTTTGGCAAGTAGTCATGCCGGTTGTGATATATTAAACATGGAATCATTTAACGAAGATGATTTATATTCAAATTTGGATTGGTTAAATGAGAATCAAGCTAAAATAGAAGATAGGCTCTATAAAAAACTATATTATGATAAAGAAGAACCACGCCTCTTTTTATATGATGTAACAAGCAGTTATTTAGAAGGCAAATCTAATCAATTAAGTGCATTTGGATATAATCGTGACAGGAAAAAGGGAAAGAAACAAATAGTAATAGGCTTGCTGTGTAACGAAGAAGGTGTGCCGCTAACCATAGAGGTCTTCAAAGGAAATACTCAAGACCCGCAGACAATCAGTAACCAAATAAAGAAAGTTGTTCAACGCTTTGGAGGAAAAGAAGTTATCTTTGTCGGCGATAGAGGAATGATAAAAAATAAACAAATAGAGGAAATCAAAGAAGAAGGATTTCATTATATCACAGCGATAACTAAGCCGCAAATAGAAAAGCTTTTATCAGAGAAAGTATTACAGATGAGTTTATTCGATAAAGAACTAGCTGAAGTAGAAACCGATGAAGAATTACGTTATGTATTGAGGCGTAATCCAGTGCGGGCAGAAGAAATAAGAAAAACAAGAGGAGAGAAATTAGCAAGAATAGAAAAAGAAATAGAAAAACAAAATGAATATCTTAAAATACACTTACGGGCAAAAGAAGAAGTGGCAATAAGAAAAATCAAAGAACAATCTAAGAAACTGAAAATTACAGATTGGGTTGAAATCAAAATTACCGAAAGAGTAATAACAATAGAGAGGGATGAAGATAAATTAAAGGAAGAAGAAAAGTTAGATGGATGTTATGTGTTAAAGACGGATTTAACCAAAGAGCAAGTGAGTAAAGAAACAATTGAATCAAGGTATAAGGATTTGTCAAAAGTAGAATGGGCATTTAGAACAAGTAAAACAGTTAACTTAGAAATGCGTCCGATTCATGTAGTATTAGAAAGCCGGAC
>CAZXJG010000277.1:0-3457 GCA_964640985.1 uncultured Melioribacteraceae bacterium
ACCCAGGCGGATTGAATGTTTTATTTATGTAATCGAACAAATAGTAAAACATTTATCGAAGTTTCCTCTCAATTAAATTAACAAATTCTTCCATTTTCATTCCACGGGAACCTTTTACCAAAACAACTTTCCCGGGAAAATGGAAATGATTTATAGTATCAGTCAATAACTTTCTGCTTCTGAAATATTGAACATTACACGATTTTTCTTTTAAAACATCAGCTAAGTTTTTCATCATTTTGCCGATTAATAAAATTTCAACATTCCGAATTTTTATTATGCTTTCAGCTAATTTTTTATGAAATGTTTCGGATTTTTCGCCTAATTCAAACATATCGCCAAGTATTAATATTTTCTTTTTAAATTTTTTAATTGATTGCATAACATCCAATGCCGCCTGCACTGACGACGGATTAGAATTGTATGTATCATCAATTAAGATAGTATTTTGAAAATTTTTAACTTCAAGACGTTTTTCAAAAGGTTTAATTTTTTTTGTACCGTCTAAAATTTGTTTTTTTGTCAAATTTAACTTTATAGCAACCGATACTGCGGCAAGATAATTTTCAGCATTAGTTTTCCCGTATAAGGGTAACGTTGCATTAAAATTTTTCCTTTTAGATGAAATTGAAATTACCGGACGTCCATTTTCATCAAAATTTGTTATGCGTCCTTTAACGTCTGGTTTTGCTTTAAAGCCAAATGAAAAAACATTTTTATAATTTTTCGCATTTTTTTTCAAGATCGGATCGTCTTGATTTATAAAAACAATGCCGTTATTATTATTAACAACGGTAAACAATGCCGACTTTTCTTTAAAAACACCTTCACGATTTTTCAAAAACTCAAGGTGAGAATCCATTATATTTGTGATAATTCCATAATCGGGTTTTGCAATTTCGACAGTATATTTTATTTCCCCAAAATGATTTGTACCGTGTTCAAGTAAAATGATTTCAGTAAAAGAAGTTGCCGAAAAAATTGATAAAGGCACTCCGATATGATTATTATTATTCCCGATTGATTTTACAACCTTATATTTTTCTTTCAGCAGCGTAAATAATATTTCTTTTGTAGTCGTTTTTCCGTTGCTTCCGGTAATTGAAATTACTTTTGCCTTGCTTTTTAATCTCCAAATTTTTGCCAATTCACCGTAAGCTGTCAACGTGTTTTTCACAACAATAATTGGAACATTAATACTATCAAAATCTTTTAATTTTCGTTTGACTATCATAACAGCCGAAGCACCGTTTTTTACGGCTTGCTCAACAAAATTATGACCATCATACTTATTTCCTTTAACGGCAACAAATAACGAATTTTTTTTACACTTTCGTGAATCGATAAGAACCGATGATACCGGTTTATAATTATCCGGATTATAAATTTCCGCAGTAGGAATATCAAATAAATCGTTAAGTGTAATCTTCATAATTCAAATCTCATTTAAATATTTTTGTGCCGTCTCTTTATCGGAAAAATGCCTTCGCACACCATTGATTTCCTGATAATTTTCGTGTCCTTTTCCTGCAATTAGAATAACAGCGTTGGCTTCCGATTGCATAATCGCAGTTCTAATTGCATCTTCCCTGTTTTCCAAAATAATATGATTCTCTTTTTTCAAACCTTTTTTAATATCATCAATAATTTCGGATGGATTTTCAGTTCTCGGATTATCGGATGTAACATAAATTTTATCGCTGTACTCTTCGGCTATCGCACCCATAACCGGTCTTTTAGTTTTATCTCTATCACCGCCGCATCCGAAAACGGTATGCACAGGATTTCTATTGCCAACTAAATGCCGTACCGAAATGAGAGCTTGTTTAAGGCTATCTGCAGTATGGGAATAATCGATAATTACTTTTTTCTCCGCTTTGCTGATTACTTCAAATCTGCCCGGAACCTGAGGAGTAGCTGCAATTCCGTTAATTACTTTTTCAATAGCAATACCGGCAAGTACAGCGGCAGAAAATGCGGCTGTTGCATTAAAAGCGTTGAATTTACCTATTAAATCTGTGCTTAAACTATATTGATTTCCTTCGAAAAAAATTTTCCACGATGTTCCGTTCAAGTCATATTCAACATCAACAATTCTGAAGTTGCTTTCCGGGTTTTCTCCATAAGAATATCTTATAGCCAGGCTATCATTAACCATTTTAAGCGCATGCTTGTCATCAAGATTATAAATTACATTGGCAGAAGGTTTTAAATTATCGAAAAATTTTTTCTTGGCTTTAAAATAATTTTCAAAAGATTGATGGAAATCCATGTGGTCGGAGGTAATATTCGTGAATATCCCAAAATCGAAATCAAGATAATCAATTCTGTGAAGTTCAATTGAGTGAGATGATATTTCCATAATTGCATCGGAACAGTCTTCAGCCACCATCTCGGAAAGCAGCATATTTATTGTATTTGCTTCTGGAGTAGTTAACTTGGTTGCTATTTCCCTTTCATCAATCATATTTTTATTTGTACCAATCAAACCTGGTTTTCTTCCGCTTACTTTAATAATTTTTTTTAAAAAATATGAAGTTGTGGTTTTACCTTTTGTACCGGTAATTCCAAATAAGTTTATTTTTTTCGACGGTTCACCATAAAAAACCGCTGATAACTCGGCTAAGGCTTTTCTGCTGTTTTTAACTAATATTTTCACACAATCCCATTTTGTAAAAAGTGATTCGGGCACAGCGGTATCATTTTCAAGTATAACAGCCGAAGCATTATTTAAAATTGCATCTGCAATAAATTTATGACCGTCGGTTTTCAAGCCTTTAATTGCTACGAAAACGGAATTTGCTTCAATATTTTTCGAATTGATTATAATTTTTTCTATTTCCTTTGTTTCGGGTTTTCCAACAACTTTAATTACATGAATACTATTTAAGATTTTTGATAAATTCATTTTAAATTTTTAATAATTATTTTCACATTTTACAATTAATTGGTCACCTGGAACAATTTTAGTACCCGGGGCGATACTCTGCCAAATAATTTTTCCATACCCTTTAATTTTTAATTTTAATCCTGTAAAAGAAATTTCCGAAATGGCTAAACGAATCGATTTATATTTTAAATTCGGCATAATTAATTTTTCTTGAATATTTTTTTTACCGGTTTTACCAATGTTTAATCCTTTATTGATATCAGTAGAAATAAAATTTGTCCCGATGTCATTATCATCAATTAAATTGGCAAAATATTGTTTGTTGGGAATTTTTTTACGCTTTATTTTTTCGTTCGGAGGAACGAGCGATACGTTTGCTTTATAAATTCGCTGCGCCACATTTTTAAATATCGGAGCAGCAACAGCACCGCCATATCTGCCCTTTTGAGGCGAATCGACCATAATATAAATCACAATTTTAGGCTCATTAGCCGGGAAAAATCCGATAAAAGAGGAGTAATATTTTTCTCTCGAATATTTGCCGTTTATTAATTTTTGCGTAGTCCC
>CAZXJG010000278.1:0-3416 GCA_964640985.1 uncultured Melioribacteraceae bacterium
TTTACCGTCCGGTGTATTTGAAAATGCCGAACTACATGCACGTAAAAGTGACATTTGTTTTATAATTGGAACATCTGCAATTGTTTATCCCGCAGCGTATATACCGATTACCGCAAAAAAATCGGGAGCATACTTGGTTGAAATTAATATCGAGGAAACGGAAATAACCGGTTCGGTTGATTATTCGATAATTGGAAAATCGGGCGTAGTTTTACCGCAAATTGCAGAGTTGGTAAAATCAAAAAAAAAACTCTTTCATAAATAAGGAGAATTTGCATTTAGAACGATGAAAACAACATTAGAAAAGATTAAACCAATATTTGTTAGAAAAGCCGAACAGACAAGAGGACATGTTATATTGAATCAGTTGGAAATGGAATCTTAAAAAATTATATCTGAGAAAAAAAAGGGGAGGTTTCAAAAGAAGAAACAAAAAAAGACCGCGAGATTGATAAACTTAAAAGAACACTATCCAAAAGAGAAACAGCAATATCAGTATTATTGTAAGAGAATATAAACTTTAAAAAAAGTATTTTGGAGAATACTGACAAAAATTTGCTTAGATTATATTGGGCATAACAGTAAGTATATGGTTTGTGGTGGAGTTTCCCGCATTTACTTTCATGTTTATATCGTTGTTTGTTTTATTTATATTCGTTTCATATTTAGTACTTTACCCGCTATAAGCTATATGCAATGTTCTGCATTCATTCTTCTTCAATTAATTTGTAACTCGTGCTTCGCCCACTGGATTTTGACTTTTGCAAGATTCCCTTTTTTATTAAATCTTGAATATCTCTTAATGCTGTATCTTGTGAACATTTTGCAATTTTAGCCCATTTGGAACTTGTTAAGTTTCCTGTAAAATCATCGAGTAATTTATTTAATACTTTTACTTGTCTTTCATTGTTGATAATCTTGGCATAACTATTCCAAAACTTATATTTCCGAATTATTTTCGAAAGGGCTTCTTCCGAACTTAAAATAGCATTTAGTAGCGTATTCAAAAACCAATGCAACCATTCTGTGATTTCCAAATTACCTTTTTGTGTTCTTTCCAATATTTCATAATATGATTTTCGCTCTTTTTGAATTTGAGCTGACATACTATAAAATCTTTGTGGTATTTTGTCAGAACGAGCCAACAGCATATCCGCTAATGCTCTTGCCATTCTACCGTTTCCGTCTTCAAAAGGATGAATGGTTACAAACCAAAGATGGGCAATCCCAGCTTTCAATATATCATTAATGTTTTCATTATTAAACCAATTGATGAAAATCTCCATTTCATTATCAACAATAGAAGCAGGCGGGGCTTCAAAATGAACTTTTTCTTTTCCCATTGCTCCTGAAACAACCTGCATAGATCTGGTTTCATCTTTTCGCCAATCTCCTACAATAATTTTATACATTCCGCTTCTTCCGGTTGGAAATAGTGCATAATGCCAATCGAATAATCTTTCTTTTGACAATGGTTTATCAAAATGAGTTGTAGCATCAAACATCATATCTACAATTCCTTCAATATCTCTATTGGCAGCTGGCAATCCCCCAATATCAATTCCCAATCTTCTGGCTATGGAAGAACGAACTTCATCTTTGTTTAAAATGATGCCTTCAATTTCTGTTGATTTTAAAATATCAATCGTTAATGTTTCAAGAAATGCTTCATTTTGAAGGTCAAAACCAAGCGCTTCCATTTTTCCGATTAAACGCCCTTGTCTATTTCTTACTTCCGAAAGCAAATCTGACAATATTCGTATATCCCAATTAAAATCAGGCCAGTTTTCTTGTTGGTGTATGTATACTTTTCTATTCATTTTATCTCCGCAGATTATGCGGCAGATATAAGCATTATTCTCCGCAAATTACAAATTATGCTTATTTTTTTTAATTGGCTACAACGGCGAGCATATGGCTTGTGGCGGGGTTTTCTGCACTTTGTTTTCATAATCGCACCGTTGTTTATTTTACTCATATACATTTCACATTTAGCACTTTGCCCGCCATAAGCTATATGCAATGTTAGCCAAAGTGTATTTATCTCATCGTTAATAAATTCATTAATCTTTCATTTATGTAATAATTCCCCGTTCCCAACTTCTTTTTTACCAACAAGCCGTCTTTTACCAATTTATTTAAATATTTTGCAGCTGTTATTCTTGAAACGCCAAGGTCTCTTTCTATAAACTCTATTTTTGTATAAGGATGTTTAAACAAATTGTTCAGTAAATCTTGACTGTAAAACTTATAATTATCACGAAGCAAATGTTTGTATTCAAATATTAATTCTCTGATTTTTCCGATTAATATTATTGTTTGTTTTGAAATTTGCTCTACTCCGTCTATCATAAAAATCAACCAATTTTCCCAATTATCGGTTTTACGAACTTCTTGCAACAATTTGTAGTAATCTCCTTTATTCAATATTATATATCTGCTCAAATACAATACAGGCAGGTTCAATAAATCTTTCGTTACCAAATAAAGAACATTTATTATTCTTCCTGTTCGTCCGTTACCGTCATAAAACGGGTGAATACTTTCAAATTGGTAATGAATTATTGCCATTTTTACCAACGGATCAAAATCCGATATACTGTCATCATTGATAAATTGCTCTAAATTTTTCATCAATTCAACTATTACAGCGTATTCTTGTGGTGGTGTATAAACAGTTTCACCTGTCGCAGCATTTTTCAGTGCTGTTCCGGGAACTTTTCTAAAACCTGCTGTATTCTTTTCAAGTTCCGATTGTATCGCAATAATATCATTATTTGTAAGCAATTTATTTTTTAAAATTAATGCAAACCCTTTCTTCAACGCGGAAATGTAATTTTGGACTTCTTTGGCATTTAGCGATTTGAAACCGTCAAGATTTAGTTCCGATTTGTAAATATCGTCGTGAGTAGTTATAATATTTTCAATTGCAGAGCTGTCTTTCGCTTCTTGAAGTCCCAATGTATTAATTAATATGCTTTCATTCGGAATAGAAGTTACAACTCCTTTTAACTCGGCTAATGCTCTATGTGCGAAGACAAGTTTTTTTAAAACTTTTTTAGTCTCAATATCTTTCCCTATCGGTAGTTTCTTTAACATTCGAATTCGCTTTGTATAAATTTTCTAATTTTCTTTACAAAGTTAGATTGTTTTGATAAGAAAATCAAATATATTTTACATAGTTTTGATTGTATGATAAATCTTGGGCTGTTTTTTTACATTTTGGCTAACATCCCAATAAACGCATTGCGTTTATTAGGACTATATGTTAAATTTACATTCGTTTATTGCGCAAGCTACTTTTAAATATATGAAAAAGCAAGATATTTTAGATAAATATTACAAACAATTAAAAATTGAAAACTATTCCGAACAAACTATCAAAAGTTATTATTCGGCTCTTAATTTATTTTTGG
>CAZXJG010000279.1:0-385 GCA_964640985.1 uncultured Melioribacteraceae bacterium
AAAAAATAATAGTTTCCGGTAAAATGGTTAGAGATAAATTAGACCATATTGTAAAAGACAGGGATTTAAGCAAATATATACTTTAGATTTTACATAATTTAATGACAGTTATTACTCCGGCAATTAAAAAGGCTGCATTTAATTTATTTGCAAATTGGTTTTCGGATTTTGATTTTTTTATGAACTCACTCTAATCTCTCCCCGCCTATTGCGGAACATGCTTAAAAAGAGAGGAGTTTTGTAAAATCCGAAAACCAAAAGAGCGTTTGCTTTTTTTTGCTGCAAAAAATGCAATATATATAATTGCCGCTTTAATAATTTTTAACTAAAAATTTCTTGATGTTTAATTATTGAACATTTTACATTGTAAAAAATGAGGTTGCAA
>CAZXJG010000279.1:395-3379 GCA_964640985.1 uncultured Melioribacteraceae bacterium
AACTAAAATTCGTTTTATCGCTGTTTTTTTTATCGCTATTTTATTCGCCGGTTGTTCGCCGAAGTTAGTTAATCTTGATATCGCTAAAAATAGAGTTGAACATTATTATGAATCGGGTCAGTATAATACCGATGTTAAAAAAATAGTTCGTAAAGCCACAAATGAAATTAATGATTTGAAATTAGCAAAAAAAGATGTTGTTATTTTTGATATTGATGATACTTCTATTTCAAACTATCAACATTCAAAAAAAATAGGATTCGGATTTTACCGGAAAGAATGGGATAATTGGATGCTTAAAGCCAAAGCACCGGCGATATTACCTGTACTAAAATTTTATAAATATTTACTTTCAAAAAAAATTGATATTATTTTTCTTACCGGCAGAAGTCAAAAATTTTACGATGTTACATTGCGTAATTTAATACAGCAAGGTTACACTAAGTTCGATACCGTTATTTGCAGAAATAAGCAGGAATTAAGACTTACGGCAGCAAAATATAAAGAAATTGAAAGGCAAAAAATCGCGAAGAAAGGCTATAAAATTATTGCTTCAATTGGTGATCAATGGAGTGATTTAGCCGGCGGATATACCGGCATTAAAATAAAATTGCCCAACTATTATTATTTTGTTAAATAATTTTTCCCTTTTCACAAACGACAATAGATTATAAAAAGATGGGACCATAAGGTCCCACTTTTTTTGCTTATAAATTACGTAAGTTTATTACTCAATTGTAAATTTCCAGCCGCAATAAAAATCGCCTACCGGGTCGGGTGGACAGGAAATTACTTCCGTTTTGATTTTCGGGTCAATTGTTTTGGCAAAATTAGTAAATTCAACAATACCAACAGATTTACATGGAAAATGAGGCAATCCCTTACTATCTCTTGCTTTTTGTACCCGGCATTCAATCATTTTGAAAATTAAAGTCTTATCGTCTATCCACTCAATTTGCTGTTTGTTAATAGCCGCATAAAGCCTATAATTAAAAGCCTTTTCAAGTGCTTTTAAGCCTCCGTTATCGGAAATATTGAATTCTCTTTTTATTCTTGAAGCTTCGGCAACGGCAAATTTTTTCCACGATTTTCTATCCAAATCCATTGCCGTTTCCATTCCGTGTGTTTCTTCGACAGAAAGAAACCAGCAGCCGTCGTGGGCCAGCCAATTTTTAGCAAATACCTCAACTAATTTTAGTAACTTTTCACGAGGTAAATGTTTAATATAATCAATCATAATTAACCGTAATTATTTTATTTGTGAAACAAACCTATTAAATTTATTCTTTTCATTTCCCTATTTCAAATAATTTTTTAATCTTTAAAAAGACATAAAAAAAGTTATTTTGACTTTGAGGTAAAAATAGTATTAAAAATATCTGGGATATTATATTTAATGATTTCGGTAATCTTGTGTTATACAAATCAAATAAAATATCGTAATTGCGACTGCGGATGTAGTCGAAGATAAATAGTCCCTTTATTTCTATAAATATGGATATAATCATCAACACCGTTTATGCGGTAAAGATGGGATTTGTTGTTTTTTATTACGCTCCATATATATTTAAAAAGTTTAGATCGATTTTTCCCGATAAGAACTTTTTCTCTGTTTTTGTTGAGAACATAATTTGATAAAGTATCTGTGTGTAGTTCGGTATATCAACTTCTTTTTATTTCCCACAAAAATAATAATAATTTTAAAAACTTGAGTGAACTACTTTGTAGTTCCGTACCGTTTTTGCTTTTTTATCGTCTATGGACTTCATCCATAGCTATTAAAAATTGAAGTGCTTGAACACTTCTAAAAGATTGTTTTGTCCTGACTGCGAAAGCAGTCAAATTTATAATAGCCCCGTACGAAGTGCAGGGTTAATGAAAACAGAAAAGAAAATACAACGACTACGAAGTAGTTGAATTTAAATACTTTGGAATTTGCAACAACTTTAAAAGTGAACATTCCACTATTTCAGTGCGAAAAACTTGAACTGTACCGCAGCTCTCAACTTATTTTTTCATTTTCGTTTTCTATGGATTTCATCCATATTTTCGTTTTTGACTGCTTCGCAGTCATTTGTTCTACTACCAATTTAACTGCTATCACCAACTCTGCCACTGGTAAAGTCAGAACTTACGTGAACTTTATATAAGTATATTTCAAAACTTCATATCTGTCATTGTGATGCATTTTACCGGTTTTGAGCTAAATTTCAAAGATTGCTTCTTCTGAAAATCGGGATTGTAATGACAAATATCAATTCTTATTTTTTAGAGTGAACTCTTATATTGTAATAGATTTTATTTTTAATAATTTCGGGAATCTCAACTTTACCCACACAATTTGGCGGGAAACATCTGAAATTTTCTGTTTTGATGACGATATTTATTTTATCGTTATAATCTAATTTGAGAAATTTATTTCTGCCACCGAGTGCCTGTCCCTTTTTTGGGGGTCAGTGGGACATCGTTATTACAAACGATTCCGCTGTAGGTGGGTGAGTAAAACTTGCCTTGTCGGGCATATTCAACGTAGGTTATTCTATCTTGTTTTATAGTTTTTATCAAACTCCTTGTTCAATTGCCTCACCTCGGAAGCACTTTCGGGGTGTCCAATTTTATTAATATTTTTGTATACTTTTAAATATTCGCTTTTTTTTACATCACTATGCCAATTCCCTGAAATCATACCTGCTCCGATAATAACAAAATATATCATTAAAATAGCGACACCAATATATTTTTTCTTTATTTTTTTTCTTGTAATTAAGGACTTTACTTGCAAACAATCTTCAACAGGGCAAACATCTATGCACTTAAGGCACGTTGTGCATTCATCGGAAATCACCGTTTTTAATTTATCAACTTTAATGTTGGAAGGACATACTTTATTACAGAGTCCACAATCGATACAGCTAACCGGATCTCTTTTAATTTTGTTAGGGCTGAAAAATGAAATTAAACCGAGCAATGCACCGTAGGGACAC
>CAZXJG010000280.1:0-3375 GCA_964640985.1 uncultured Melioribacteraceae bacterium
GTTAATAATTCAATAGTCTCTTGTCGTAGATTTTCTTTACCTATTAAATAATTCAATAAGTTAAGTTCTTTCTCAATTGGTTCTATATTTTGCAATACTTTGTGCCAATTGACAAAATAATTCCATTGAGTAATTTTCTTTTTAAATGATGAAACTATTTCGTTAAAAAGTTCATCTTCTGATTTATTGAACAACTGACATAGTTTTTTCATAAGCATAATTTGTAATTAACAATTCTGTTAATTCTCCTCTTTTTTTCGGGTTTGAATTAATATTTCTTCTAGCTAAAACTCTTGTGATATTTAACTCACTATATAATTCATCAAAAAAGTTATCATTAGGATTTTTACCTTTTACATCCGAATTACTTAATATCCAATTATAACCGAGCAAATCAATTTTCTCACAGAATTTTGCCAGCCTTATCTGTTCGGTATCGTCAAATTCATCTTTTGCATAAGAATTAAAACTTGATGTTTCGCTCAAAGGTTTATAAGGCGGATCAAAATAAAAAAAACTGCTTCCTTTTGCATATCTCAAAGTTTGTTCAAAATCTCCATTCAATATGATAACTTTTTGCAAAACTTTACTAACCGCTCTTAAATTTTCCTCATCACAAATCATTGGTGCTTTGTAACTACCAATAGGAACATTAAATTCATTTTTTCTATTGACGCGATACAAACCATTAAAACATGTCCTATTAAGGAAAATAAACAAAGCCGTTTGTATTGTTTTTTCAGACTTTCTTGTATTAAACAAGGCTCTTTTTGAATAAAAATATTCTTTTTTCTTGTCTTGATCATTAGTTAATGAATGATACTCTTCTTCCCATGTTTGAAGTGTGGAAATCAAATCATCCACATTTTCTTTAACTGTTTGATATGAATTAGTTAAATCAGTATTTATATCATTTATAACTGCATTTTTAATATTTGGATATTGTTGAAGCATCCAAAACAATACCGCTCCACCACCTACAAATGGTTCAATGTAAGTAAATTCCGCATATCTAATATTATCAGGTATAATATTAGCAATTTCGGATAATAATTGTGTTTTTCCACCCGCCCATTTTATGAATGGTTTCGCTCTTTTATTTATTTGTTTAATATCTCGCATTTTCGTTTCCTTCTATTGTGCCTAACGTCTGCATATATCCATTGTTCTTGTACCGCAAAATCTGGAGTACAAACACAATTGTTTATACTTTTCTTTTACCATCATCTTGCCGTTCTCTCCTATTCAAAAAAGATTACCTGCCGGATTTCTGTTTTTATCAACTGTTTTTTTGACATACGAGCTATCCCCCCTATTGCTTTTGAACGGCTGCCTTTATAATCTTTGGATATACCCCATATAGGTCGCTTGCTCGAGTAGATGGGATTATGCAGAACTGTGCATTTTCTCTAAAATTGATCAATCCTAATCCCATAATCAATTCATATTCTTCACCAAACTGCTGTGATTTATTATAAATTGAGAATAGTCTTTTGTAAATGGTGGTGTTTACTTTTTCATAAGCAGCAAATTCCTTTTCATAAATCTCATAATTCTGCCAATACTCATCTGAATCAGAAAACCGGTTGTTCCCACAATAATTATCAAAAAGTAATTTTATTTGGTGGTTATTTTCTAATTTTTTTGTTTTGCCATCTTCCTCAGCAGTTTCAGTTAGCAGAATGGAAAATTCATTTTTGCGGAAGGTTTTGGAATATTGGTTTTACCGGTTCTCCGGGTTTAGAGACCTTTAACCAAAAATCTGAATCAGTTGAAAAGTTTTCATTAGTAACACTTTCTATTAGTTCATTATCAGGCAAATCAGACATCCAAAGAATATCAATATAGTTTGTTTTAGCATTCTCGATGTTTCTAACTGCCTTACTTCTTATTTTCGAAAATTCGAGAAGATAATTAAATATTTGAAGGTATTTATCTTTCATAACCATATCCTATTTTCACGTTGGCAAAAAATTGCACTCTTTTGCAAATTTCGGTTTTTGAGGCAGCTTGCGCAACTTGCAGGTAACGGTTCGTGTATGAGACATTGGGTATTTTAACGCTACTCACTTTCAATCCGCTACAATGTTGATTATATTCATAATGTTTCAATTTAACCACTTATTGCCAATGATGTATATACATTGTTAATCAAATCACTTATCATTCTAATGTTAATAATTTTATTAATTTCACATTTATATAATAATTTCCCGTTCCTAATTTTTCCTTTTTCAATAGTCCGTCATTTGATAATTGATTTAAATATTTTGAAGCAGTAACTCTCGACACACCTAAATCATTTTCTATAAACTCAATCTTGGTATATGGATGTTTGAATAGGTTATTCAATAAGTCCTGACTGTAAAATTTGTAATTATTTCTCAATAAGTTCTTGTATTCAAAAATCAAATCTTTGATTCTCCCGATTAATATAATCGTTTCTTTTGCTGTTTCTTCCACGCCGCTTAACATATAAAGAATCCAATTTTCCCAATTATCCGTTTCCCTGACTTCCTGCAATAGTTTGTAGTATGCCCCTTTATTTTTAATGATGTATCGACTTAAATATAAAATCGGCAAGTCCAACAAGTCATTCATTACTAAATACAGCACATTTATTATTCGTCCTGTTCTACCATTGCCATCATAGAAAGGGTGGATACTTTCAAATTGGTAATGTATAATTGCCATCTTAACAAGAGGGTCAAAATCAGATAAGGTCTCATCGTTAATAAACCGTTCAAGATTTGCCATTAGTTCTTGAATTGTTTTATAGTCCTGCGGCGGTGTATAAACAATTTTCCCTGTTGCTGCATTTTTTAGGGCAGTTCCGGGGACTTTTCTAAATCCTGCGTTATTTTTCTCAAGTACAGACTGTATTTCGATTATATCATTGTTTGTCAGGATTTTATTCTTGGAAATTAGTGTGAATCCTGTTTTTAACGCTGCAATATAGTTTTGAACTTCTTTGGCATTTAACGATTTAAATCCTTCAAGGTTTAATTCCGCTTTATAAATATCATCGTGAGTTGTAATAATATTTTCAATTGCAGAACTATCTTTTGCTTCTTGCAGCCCTAATGTGTTAATCAGTATATTTTCATTTGGAATGCTTAAAACAATCCCTTTTAGTTCTGCCAAGGCTCTATGAGCCGAAGTTAACTTTTTCAGTATATTCCGGCTTTCAATATCCCGTTCTAATGGTAATTTTTTTAGTTCTTTTGTTTTCATTATATAAAGATATCTCTATTTTCTTTACAAAGTCAAGTAAATATGATAAGAAAATTCATCTTTTTTTGCATATTTTTTGGCTCTTGCGGGTTAAGTGTGGAAAAACCATAGAAGTATTGCAGATCCTATTCTAATTTGCAA
>CAZXJG010000281.1:0-1431 GCA_964640985.1 uncultured Melioribacteraceae bacterium
GTGGAAAAGTAAACTAATGAAGCTGCAGGCTTTCGATCGGAAAGTTTAACTTCAATGAAGCGTACCGGACGGTTGTTCGACACTATTACGAAATCCACTTCCTTATTTTCTTTGGTTCTTGAATAATTTAATGAAATATTTTCTCCTTCCGCATCATAACGAAATTGAACATCCTTCAAAAGTGAGACGGCAACCGTATTCTCTAGTTTTACTCCTTCATCACCTTCCACATACGAACTGTTGTAAAAATAGACTTTCGGTTCTTTAAGAATCGCTCTGGCAATATTTCTATGGAAGGGGCGAACGAAAAAAATAATATAAAGACTCTCTAAAACGGAGACGTATTTTTTAACTGTGTTCGGTGATATTTGTAAATCTTCGGCAATAGCCCTGTAAGAAAGAGGAGAGCCCACCCTTGATCGCAATAAATCCAATAGCAATCTGATTGTCTTAATTTCTTGAATCCTACTGAATTCAAGAATGTCTTCGCGAACCAAATCGGTGTAATATTGATTCTTCCAACGCGAGGCAAATTTTAATGCCTCTTCCTTCTTATTCTCAATACTGAATAGAAACGGTTCGGGAAATCCTCCAAATGTGTTTAAATTATCAACAGCTCTGTACGGAGGCAAAATTTCTACAACTTCTTTTACGGAAATCGGGTTTAAACGCAAATGCAAATATCTGCCTGCTAACGATTCACCGCTCTGTCTGAAGGTTTCCAATCTTGCGCTCCCGGTTATTAGAATGTGCTGTCCTTCCGGATGTGAATCGTATACACCTTTTAAAAATATTTTCCAATCCTTTTTTTTGTGAATTTCATCGAATATCAGTAAATCGGTATCATAGCGCCAGGTCATATTATTGATAATTCTTCTGTCGTGTATGTTATCGAAATTCAAATATTGAGGGTTATCGAATTCTTTAGCTATCTGCTTAGCAAGAAAAGTTTTCCCTACTTGACGAGGTCCTGTTATAAAAACCATTTTCTTTTGTAAATCAGATAATATTTGTGAATATAAATAGCGCTTCATTATTTTTCACCTTCGATTGTCATAAATATATCACTGTATTGCAAAATAGTCAAGACTTTATTGCAATAGCGTGCATAATAGTCAAATCCGTCATGCTGCTTAGCTTTTACTTAGGAGCATATATTCGGGAATCTTATATTATGAGAACTAAATAAGATACTGTCATTGCGAACAAACGGAGTAAAGTAAAAGATTCCCGAAATCTTAAGTTTTACGCGGAGCTGCACCGTATGTTCATTACAGCCATTTATTATAAAATTAGCTGCGATAGGAAAACCCGAAGGTTTATTCCAATCATACAATCAACCAAGCACCTTTAATTTCGGAAATCTCAATATTTGTTTTTTATTTCGTTATCTATCACGGTACGACCGTAACAGCCATTAAAAAAGCAAGG
>CAZXJG010000281.1:1441-3361 GCA_964640985.1 uncultured Melioribacteraceae bacterium
ACTCAACAAAAATTACTCTGTAAAATTATAAATTATATTTTGTTATGGGAAAAAGGGCTTTCAATTTTTTCTCATTTATTATTTTTACTTGTTTTCAAAACAGCGCTATTGAGGCTCTGAATGAATTATTTTAATAATAAAATCATCTATTAAACCGGATAAAAAAGAAATGAAAAAGAAAAAAATTATTCGTTTTTTAAGTCTAAGTTTTATAGTTGGTACAAGTATGTTGGGAATTAGTGTTATATAGTATTTAAATTCCTTTATTCTTATTCCCAAATTCAATTTCATTCGATACTGTCAAATAACTCTTCGTAATTCTATTTGACGATATAAGACAAGATTATAATATCCTATTTGCTACAATCAAATAGAATTTGTATATTCCATTTACTAATAAATTAAAGAGCAATAAAATGGAATTCAAAGAAGATATTTATAATTTTAACCCTTGGTGGATTGATGAGTATAATTTTCAATTTATTGACCGCCCGAAATATTTAAAGATATTAAAGAAGGAGGTAACTGAAAAAACGATTACTTTTATCACCGGCTTGCGGAGAGTCGGAAAAACTTCTCTGATGAAAATGCTGATAAGTAATCTATTAAAAAAAATTGACCCGAAACATATACTTTATCTTTCACTTGACTCAATTTCTCTAGAAAAATACTCAACTCTCGAATTGGTAAGAGAATTCAGAAAACTTCAAGGATTGAAACGAAGCGAAAAGATTTATCTTTTTTTCGACGAGGCGGCTTACAGAGAAAAGATTCATCTTGAGTTAAAAAATTTATTCGATTCGGAAAATGTAAAAATATTTGCTTCTTCATCTTCGTCGTCCCTTATGAAAGATAAGCAAGCCTTTTTGACAGGCAGATCTAAAATTATTGAAATTTTGCCGCTTGATTTTACCGAGTATCTTTTATTTAATAAAATTAAAATAAAACCAAGCGAAAATTATCTACTTGAAAGATATTTCGAAGAATATATGAAAACCGGCGGTATTCCGGAATTTGTTTTAACAAAGGATGTTGCTTATATCGATAATTTGATTGATTCGATTATTTACAAAGATATTGCTTATTATCAAGGCGTGCGGGATATTAAATCATTAAAAGATTTTTTTCGTTTATTAATGGAGCGAGCCGGAAAGCAAGGGAGTTTAAATAAAATGTCCGGTGTGCTTGGAATATCGGTGGAAACTGCAAAAAGATATTTGGAATATTTTCGGAATTCCTATTTAATCTACACAATTGAAAGATGCGGAAAATTAAACGAACGACTGCGCGCTCCGAAAAAAATTTACGCTGCAGATTTGGGTATTAGAAATTACATCACCGGTTTCAGAGATAAAGGCGCTCAATTTGAAAATCTTGTTTTCTTAAAAATAAAAAACGAAAATCCTTGTTACGTTTACAATAACGGAACTGAAATTGATTTTTTAATCCGGGAAAAACTAATCGAAGTTAAATACGGACGCGAAATAGAAGGAAAACAAAAAGATTTTTTTGAACGATATCCTGCTAAAGAAAAGATAATTATTAAAGATATTTATGAATTTTTAAACTATTAAATATTGAATAAATGAAACTTTATATACTGTAATTTAAAGAGATTTTTACGAGTTGTCTCACAGTCTTGATAGTTGGATATTAACCCTCTTATTTTTTACACAGGCTTTAAAGTTGACGAAAATTCTTGAAAATAAATTATTAAACGAATCCCCGTTCGAGCTGTTTTTCCTGAGTTTTACACTTAAAAACTGTAAGTTATTGTAAAATAAGGGAAAAGATTTTTAAAAAGGGAAAAATTGCCACTACAATTCATAATTGTCTGATTTATTGAGCTCAATGGAGGTTATTTTATAAAGCTATTTAGAGGGAACAATTGCCCTTGTTATTGGTATTATATCAGCAACA
>CAZXJG010000282.1:0-2438 GCA_964640985.1 uncultured Melioribacteraceae bacterium
CACAACAGAAGTACGTCTTTCCGGTTTTTAATAGATATCAGGCACAGAAGCAAAGATAAAAGACAAAATAGTGTGTTTAACGATATATTAATGGGATAAACAGTATGAAGTAGATGGATAAAAGGAGTTAGCCAAAATGTAAAGAAACAGTAAAAAATTTATCATTTCACATTTAGTATGTAAAGATTATTTGATTTTCTTATCAAAATGAATTATATTTGTAAAATAAATGAAGAAAATTTTACAGAAATAAAATGTTAAAAAAATTACCAATAGAAAAAGACATTGAAACTAAGAAAGTTCTGAAAAAACTTGCTTCTGCACATCGAGCATTGGCTGAATTAAAAGGAATTGTTGCGACTATCCCAAATGAGAACATCTTGATTAATACTTTGGGACTTCAAGAAGCAAAAGACAGTTCAGCAGTAGAAAATATAATTACGACACACGATGATGTTTATAAAGCAGAATTAAATCTTGATAGTTTTAAGTCATTAAATGCAAAAGAAGTTCAAAATTATATTTCCGCTTTGAAGAAAGGATTTGCTCTAATCTCAAAAAATAAAATCTTAACAAATAGGGATATAATTGTAATACAATCTGAATTAGAAAAAAACAATGCAGGTTTTAGAAAGTTACCAGGAACTGCTTTGAAAAATGCAACAACAGGAGAAACAGTTTATACGCCACCACAAGAATATTCAGAAATTTTGGATTTAATGTCAAACCTTGAACAATTTATCAATGATGATACAATATCTGATTTTGACCCATTGGTGAAAATGGCAATAATTCACTACCAATTTGAGAGTATTCATCCGTTTTATGATGGAAATGGGCGAACGGGAAGGATTATTAATGTTTTGTATCTCGTAATGAAAGATTTATTAAACCTTCCAATATTATATTTAAGCCGATACATAATTTTGAATAAAGGGATGTATTATAAATTGTTGCAAGAAGTCAGGGAAACAGATAATTGGGAATATTGGATATTGTATATGCTTGAAGCAGTTGAAGAAATATCAAAAGAAACAATTGTCCTAATTGGTAAAATAAGAGAATTAATTTTTGAGTATAAAAACGCACTCAGAAATAATTATAAATTTTATAGTCAAGACTTATTAAACAATTTGTTTAAACACCCTTATACTAAAATTGAATTTATAGAAAAAGATTTAGGAGTATCGAGAATAACAGCTGCAAAATATTTAAATGAATTGACGAAAGATGGGATATTAAAAAAACAAAAATTAGGAACGGGAAATTATTATATAAACGAAAAATTAATGAATTTATTGACAATGAGATAAAACACTTTGGCTAACAAAGGCTATACGTAATTTGGGTAATGTGCTGTTATTGAAGTTTTCAGCATCAAATAAAATTAGTGGTAAATTGAAAATTAATCGTTTCAAAACCCCAAACTACGCATAGCCAAACCGTTGTGCGGCATACGAAAAAAGAGAACGGAAGTAGTAAAATGAAACGAAAAGAAAGAGCCAACGCTCGACCGAGAATTAGTAACTTGCGAAAATTGAAATTTGACAAAGGAAATTGAATAAATGGAAATAAAAATCTTGAAACCAAGAAAGGCGTTAAACAAAGCCTTTTTGAAAATAAAACCGAACAGGACTGAAATAGATAGTTTCAAGACTAATCTTATCCAACTACTTGACCGAACTAATGAAACAGAATCGGAAGAATTTCATAAAAACCTTGTTTCCGACTTCCTCAAAAAAACCTATTACGAACCAAATCATTTCATAAATACAAAAGGGCGAAATGACCTTGTAATTCATAATGGAAATAAAGCAAAAAGTTCTGTTGGCGTAATTATAGAAGCAAAAAAGCCAACAAATAAAAGTGAAATGCTTACAAAGGACAATATCAATGTCAAAGCATTTCAAGAATTAGTTCTATACTATTTACGAGAACGAATCACATTAAAAAATCTTGAAATCAAATATTTGATAGCAACCAATATTAACGAATGGTTCATTTTTGATTCGAATTTATTTGAAAAATATTTTGCTCAAAATAAGTCATTTGTAAAACAATTCAATGATTTTGAAAATGGTAGTTTATCAGGAACAAACACTGATTTTTTCTATAAAGAAATTGCCAAACCTTTTATTGACTTATTAAATCAAGATATTGAGTTTACATATTTCGACATTAGAGAGTATGAAAAACCTTTGAGAAATGACGACAGAAAAGATGACAATAAACTCATTGCATTATTTAAACTTATTTCACCCGAACACCTTTTAAAATTACCTTTTGCAAACGACAGCAATAGTCTTGACAGAAGATTTTATGGTGAATTACTTCATATCATCGGATTAACAGAAACTACAGAAGGAAGTAAAAAACTAATCGCACGAAACAAAGAAGGAGAACGAAACACAGGTTCATTAATTGAAAATGCTATTATA
>CAZXJG010000282.1:2448-3339 GCA_964640985.1 uncultured Melioribacteraceae bacterium
CAACTCAACAGGAAAGACTTTTTAATGTTGGACTTGAATTGAGTATAACCTGGCTAAATCGAATTCTGTTTTTAAAACTTTTAGAGGCTCAACTTATTACCTATCACAAAGGAGATAAATCTTATGAGTTTTTGAATTTAAACAGAATTCAGAATTATGACGATTTAAATAGTCTTTTCTTTCAAGTTTTAGCACGTCAACAATCTGAGAGAAATGAAGATGTTAAAAAAGCATTTGAAAAAGTGCCTTATCTAAATAGTTCTCTGTTTGAACCAACAGAAATTGAACACACAACGCTCTTTATTAGTAATCTTAGAGACGACAAACCTATTCCAATATATTCATCAACAGTTCTTAAAAACGAAAAAGGTAAAAAGCGTACAGGTGAATTAAGCACACTTGAATATCTTTTCGAGTTTCTAAATTCTTACGATTTTAGTAGTGAAGGTTCTGAAGATATACAAGAAGACAATAAATCTTTAATCAACGCTTCTGTACTTGGTTTAATATTCGAGAAGATAAATGGTTACAAAGACGGGTCGTTTTTTACACCTGGTTTCATTACTATGTATATGGCTCGTGAAACAATCAGAAAAACAGTAGTTCAAAAATTCAATGAGATTAAAAATTGGAATTGCAAAGATATTGATTCTCTTTATGATAAAATTGAAGACCGACAAGAAGCTAATAACATCATTAATAGTTTAAAAATTTGTGACCCAGCAGTTGGTTCTGGTCATTTTTTAGTTTCATCACTTAATGAAATAATCGCTATTAAGAATGATTTAAAAATTCTACAAGACCGAGCTGGAAAACGATTAAAAGAATATCAATTTGAAGTTGTAAATGACGACCTGATTATTATGGATGATGATGGTGAATTATTTGAAT
>CAZXJG010000283.1:0-3329 GCA_964640985.1 uncultured Melioribacteraceae bacterium
TTTGGAGTCAACTGAAGTTTTTCTTAATTTTTGGTCAGAAAGCAGAGGAGGATCATTGCCAGATTTGGCAGGGAAAAAGAACTGTAACGCGCTCGATTTACACGAATTTAAAAATATTAATGCCATAAATTCGCGAATTTTATGAGAATGAATAAAATGTAATTCGTGCATTCGAGCTAATTTTTTTTGCAGAAAAAACGAAGAAATGATTTTTAATATTATAAATAGAGCTATGTCACAATGCACAAAAGCAAATATATTTTTTAGCCTTTTTGATTTTGTTATTAACAAGTTATCCAAATTATCTGCTTTAACCTGTTATAAATATAAAATTCAAATAAAGATAACGAAAATTTTAACCAAACTTGAGCACAATAAACAATAAACTATGGTGTTACAATAAGTTAGCCTATGTGAATTCATTTTTTAGGGGACAATAGATTTTTTGTAGTAGAACGAAATTTGTTTTAATCCTAGCGCTTCGTATATTTTTTTAATATGAAATACGACTATAACGCTATGCTCGTTTCGGGACTTTTTTCCCAAAAAAGTATAAAATTATAGTTAGTACAATCCCGATAAGAAGAAGCGAATAATAAGGACTAAGTCCGAATGCGGTTGGGATACTGCCTAAAATCATACTAACAACAGCCACTAATACAGCATAGGGCAATTGTGTTCTTACATGATCAATATGGTTGCACCTCGAAGCGATTGAGCTTAAAATTGTTGTATCGGAAATAGGAGAACAATGGTCGCCAAACACAGAACCGGCTAATACACCACCTACAACATCGTTCATAATTATGGTTGCAGTTGCAGGTGATAGATTTGCAACCAGCGACATTTTATAAGTTAAAGGAATAACAATAGGCATAATAATTGCCATAGTACCCCAACTTGTACCGGTCGAAAAACTTATCAACGCACAAATAAAAAAGACAAGCACAGGCAAAAAGCGCGGGTCTATAGCTGATTTTAATAACAGAATTATATAATCGGCGGTTTTCAACTCACTTGTAACCGAGCTGATTGCCCAAGCAAAAACCAATATAACACCGGCAAATAACATCGATTGAATTCCTTTGCTCCAAGCATCAATCGATTCGTTAAGAGTAAGAATTTTTTGCCAAACACTCATAGCTATTGCAACCACGCTTGCAATAAAACTTGCCCACAATAGTGATAAAAAAGAATCGGAATGACTGATTATATTTCTAACCGTATAATGAACCATTCCCGCATTTTCTAATGAAAGAATTCCCGTGTATATTAATCCCGCAATAGTACCGAAAATAAGAATAGCAATAGGCACAACCGCATTGTACCATTTTGCATCTTCAATTCTGAATTTATTTTTCATTTCATCTTCAAGCTCGGTAACAGCCGATAATTTCCCATACAACTTCCCTTCAACCCGTGCTCTTTTCTCGGCTTTAAACATCGAACCGAAATCGCGGTTCATATATGAAATTATAAATACAAAAAATAAAGTGGCAATTGAATAAAACCGGAACGGAATTGTTTGAAGAAAAAGATCATAAGCGTTTTGTGTAGAACCGATTGAATGAAGTCCGGCTTGTATAAGTCCTAATTCGAACCCAATCCACGAACTAATAATAAAAACACTTGCAACAGGCGCCGCCGTTGAATCAACAATATAAGACAATTTTTCTCTCGATATTTTTAGCTTATCCGTTATCGGACGCATCATATTGCCTACAATAAGAGCGTTTGCATAATCATCGAAGAAAACCAATATCCCCATAATCCAGGTTGCAATTAATCCCGAACGAGCGGTTTTGGCAAATTTTACCACGATTTTCGATATCCCTACAGTTCCGCCGTTATTGGCAATAACACCGATAACACCGCCGAATAAAAGAGTAAATACAATTATTACAATATGATCGTGATTTGCTAAAGCATTTATCGAGATTGTATCGATAAATCTTAAAAAACCAATTAAAGGATTATAATTATAAATAAAGATAGCACCGAGATAAACACCTGCTGCCAGCGAAATTACAACTTGTCGAATTAACAATGCAAGAAAAATTGCCAGTAAAGGCGGAATTAAGCTTAACCAACCGGGAATTACTCTTATTTGAGTAGCTTTAATTTTAGGAATATTTAAAATCAGTTCCATTGTACCGGCATTATGGAATACCAATGAGGTGTCTACTTTCCCCTTATTTACCTTAAATTTATATTCTTTTTTAAAGTTTTTCCCTTTCACAGTTAAAGTAACGGTTTTAAATGTACTGGGAATATTTTCAAAATTAACTTTTGTGTTAATCCCTGTTATCGTAAATGATGGAATGCCGGAATTTGAAGCATTAATGGAAGTGTAAAATAAAATGAAAATAGCGATGTATAAAATTCTTTTCAATAAAAGTCCCAACCGGTTTTTCAAGATTTTTTAAAGACTAACTTTTTAAAATATAATTGTTTGTTCAAAATGAAAAGGAAAATATTTGTCAAAATGAAATATTTCACTTATTGCTCATCTATCTTGAGCTGAATTTTTATGACCTTTTTAGAGTGAACTCATTTATACAAAGAGTTTTTATCAGGTGAAAAAGAACAGTTTTAGGATCTCCCGAAATAGAGCTAAAATGTTAATTCAAATTCTTCCTAAAAGTGTTAAAATTTATAAATTTTACACTGTCAGATAATAACTCTTTAATAACACTTAAATTAATTGTTTTGCTACAAACTATTGCTGTAATTGTTCCAGCCTTTGCTTTTAAGTATTTCAAAAGGTTTATTTTGGGGTGTAAATTAAAAACTAGTTTTTGTTAATATTTGCCCCGGTAGCTCAGTATGGATAGAACAGCAGTGTAAATTTTCAAATGTATTTCACCGTTGCCGGTTTTATCATCCACGAATAATGTAATTTTCTCAAAGAAGCTTTAATAAACGATTTTCCTCTTTTCAGAGGGTATATTCAAACTGTGCATTTGTATTTATTTCATCAAAATTAATTTCTTTGTCTCAATATAATTCCCGGCATGCATACTATAGAAATAAATTCCGCTTGCAAGATTGCTGCCATTAAATTCTACACTGTAATCACCCGTGTTTTTTTCTTCATTAACTAATGTGGTTACCTCATTTCCCAATATATCATAAACTTTTATAGTAACAAAATTGTTTTTAGGTACCGTATAATTTATTGTTGTAGTAGGATTAAATGGGTTCGGATAGTTTTGTGAAAGATTATACCGAACCGGAGCATTTGGTTCGTCTGAAATCAGGGTTACCTGCCATGCCGCTTTATATTCGTCCCAAACGTAGGAATGCCTTATTTGATTATATTCCCAAAG
>CAZXJG010000284.1:0-3326 GCA_964640985.1 uncultured Melioribacteraceae bacterium
CTTTTAACCTTAAAAAATAGAAAAGGGTAAAAATTTAATTATTTTTTTTAATAATAATAATATTTAGTTTTGAGTTAATCCAATTATTTCCAAATAATAAACTGCGGGCTATCATGAAAAAAACATTAAAAATATTTTCGGTTTATTTCATTTCCTTTTTCATCTTAATTACTTTTTTAAGTTGTAATTCAGCGAATATTAGTAAAACTAATAATTTATTGGAACTGCCGGGCAAGTATAAAAATTTTACACTTCTTCCAAATGGGTGGCGGCTTACTCCCGAAGGGAGGCAAATTCCAATCGGAGAGCTGCCGCTTAATATGGTCATTACCAATAATGAAAGGTATGCAATCACTTCGAACAGCGGTATGGGAATTAATTCACTTTCCGTAGTTGATCTTAAAAATTATAAAGAAGTTCAAAGAATGGTTGTAAATAATACTTGGCTTGGTATTGTATTTAATTCCGATGATTCGAAACTTTTTGTTTCCGGAGGGAATAATAATCTTATTTATATATATAATTTTAATGCGGGGAAACTTAGTCTTGCCGATTCAATAATTATTGGTCCCAGATTTCCTGAAGGTAAAATTTCAATTACAGGTATTGATTATTTAAAAAAGAAAAATTACATTCTTGCTGTATCTAAAGTAAGCGATATGCTCTATGTAATAGATGTAACGAATAAATCGATTTTAAAGAAGATTAAACTTGCCGGGAAATGCTACGATGTTAAGATTAATCATGCACAAGATTATGCTTATGTATCTGTTTGGAGTAAAGCGGAAATTGCAGAAATTAATCTTAATAATTTTACAATATCAAAAATAATAAAAACCGGAGATCATCCTTGTGATATTGTAATTACTAAAAACGATGATAGACTTTTTGTTGCTGATGCAAACAATAACAGCACTTCGGTTATTGATTTAAAAAGAGGTGAAGAAACCGAACGGATTATATCATCATTACTACCCAATATGCCTTATGGAAGTACACCCAATGCAGTTGCATTAAATAGTAATGATACAAAGTTGTTTATTGCAAATGCAAATAATAACTATTTGGCAGTATTTGACATCAGTAAAAAAGGATCTGCAAAAAACTTGGGGTTTATTCCAACAGGCTGGTACCCGACTTCTGTTAAATTTTTAAGTAAAACAAATCGAATTGTTGTGGCAAATGGAAATGGTTTATCTTCGATGGCTAACCCTGAAGGACCTAATCCTTATGAACCATATAAAATTAGATATAAAGAATATATCGGAACCTTATTTAAAGGAACTCTTTCCGTTATAAATGAACCTAATCAAAATCTCCTTTCAAAAATGAGCAAGAGAGTTTACCTAAACACACCTTATATTTATAAGAAAAAAACGTGGATTAATACTCAAAATATTATTTCATCGGTACATAATTTAAAAAGCAGCAAAAAAATAAAATATGTTTTTTATCTCATTAAAGAAAACAGAACATACGACCAAGTTTTTGGTGATATTCCAAGGGGCAACGGAGATAGTTCTCTATGTTTATTCGGTGAAAAAATATCGCCGAATGAACATAAATTAGCTCTCAATTTTACTCTTTACGATAACTTTTATGTCGACGCTGAAGTAAGCCCCGACGGGCATAATTGGTCAACGGCAGCTTATGCAACCGATTATGTTAGAAAATTATGGCCTGTTAGTTACGGGCACAGAGGGCAAAAATATACTTTTGAAGGAGGAACTCCTGCAGCAGCTCCGGCTTCAGGTTATATTTGGAATGATGTGTTGAATCATCATGAAACTTTTAGAAATTACGGCGAGTTTGTTGGCTGGAAGAAAAATAAAAACGGCAATTATAAAGCACGGGATAAAGATATGCGTCCTTATACAGATAAAAAATATGCAGGTTTTAATCTTAGTGTAAGCGACCTTACGCGATATAAAGTTTGGGTAAAAGATTTTGACAGATTACTTAAAACAAATTCGGTGCCGGATTTTAATTTAATCAGGCTGCCTAATGATCATAATTGGGGAACGAGAGCCGGACGTTTGACACCGAGGGCTTATGTTGCACAAAACGATTATGCCTTTGGATTAATTGTCGATAAAATTTCACACAGTAAAATCTGGAAGAATAGTATTATTTTCGCAGTTGAAGATGATGCTCAAAATGGACCGGATCATGTGGATGCTCATCGATCTTTATTGTTTGTGATAGGACCTTATGTTAAAAGAAATTTTGTTGATCATGCAATGTATTCAACTTCAAGTGTACTCAAAACAATTGAGCTTATACTTGGTTTACCGCCTATGACACAGTTTGATCTTTCTGCAACACCGATTTTATTTTCTATAACAAACAAACCGGATTATACGCCTTATAATGTTGTGCTTCCCTTATTTAATATTCATAAAAAAAACAGTCCTAATGCTTACGGCGCAAAAGAATGTGCCAAATGGGATTTTGTTAAAGCAGACGATATACCGGAAGATGAGTTAAACCGGATTATTTGGAAATCTGTTAAAGGTAGAAACTCCGTTATGCCGGCTCCTGTAAGAAGTGCGTTTGTCAATGTTCATGCTGAAAGTGAAAAAGATGATAAAGATTGATATAATGGCAAAATGTAGCTTCACTGAGTGCTTCCTTTGGGAAAAGCCTGAGGCGCGGTAGTTCCGACAAGGTCCATCACTTGCCTAAAAAGGCTGTGTGAAAAATTTAATTACGCTTTCAAGCGTGCGAATATAAACAAAATTCCAACCCGTTTCTCCGAAAGAGTCTTACAAACAACGGGTTTTGTGAGTTTTCACACATTCTCTGAAGACAACGGTAATATAGAATTCATTTTTTATCTGTCCACCGTGGCGGGAAACCACTGAAATCCATAGAGATTCCCGAAATCTCGGAAATTAGAAGAACATTGTATTCGAGGGAATTTTGCAGTTAAGATTTCGGGAATCTTTTACTTTGCTGTGTTCGTTCGCAATACCTATTTACTTTTAATCGTTCAATTTAGGTATTACTAATTTTGTATTAATAATCCTTTCTTACTCCTTACTTATTAATTAAATCATCCTATACATAATTTTTTCTGATATGACCGTTTATCACAAAATAAAACCGTTTATCACATTTATGATAAAAAAGTAAAATTTGATTACGATAATCAAATCAGAAATTAATAAGAGTATAAAAAAATTAAAATGGCATCAATTTTATTAATCGAAGATTCTAAGAATATTCAACAAAAAATCAAACAAATATTACAGTTTAACAATCATGAAACTTCATATACAAATAACGAAATAACGGCTTTAAAACTTATAAAAAACAATTTATAT
>CAZXJG010000285.1:0-3325 GCA_964640985.1 uncultured Melioribacteraceae bacterium
AAAGCGTCGGGATAAATCGGGACAAGCTGGGTGAAAAGCGACGCCGTTATGTTACTATTGCTAAATAATCTCTACACTTTTTATGAGATTCATTTAATAGGTTACATTCTATTCTTGATGTCATTTTTTTACGTTTCAAATATGGCGCAGATGCACTAAGTAATTCACGCAAAAGCACACTAAGTTGCTCAATTTGATGACTTTTACTGTCTGCATCTTCATTCCCTTTTCGATAATACAACTTAGCAAATTCTGCCATTAGCTCACTAACTTCGTAACTGTTTTTATTGTTTCTATCGGCTATGGTTGGGTGATTCCATATATCCATTTGTTCGCCAAGCCATTTATCGGCATCAAAGTTATCAGCTGTTTTTGAATCTTTGACAATATATTCAATATCCGAATCATCTATCCTTTCAGTACTCCAAGATATTCCAGATAGTTCATTAAAATCTTTTACATCTTCGTGTTCAATATCTCCAAGATTTAGGTATATTTTATTTGGTACATTTTGCATTTCATCCTCCGTAACATAACCAGCAACTCAACTTGACCGCCAAAACGGTGTGGGTTTTATTGTAATTTCCGGTTTTTCGTTGTTCGTTTAACATTGTATTTTTAGTTTGTTTTATTAATTAATTATTTTCTTAATTTTAATATTGCGTCTTAACTTATATCGCTGTTTTGGGGCGGACAGCTTAGTTGTAATGCCGTTATACTTACTTTCATATTACTGAAAATTTAAAGTAGCTATAAAACACGATACAATGATTTACAAAAAATGTTTATAAAATCAGATTGAAAAAACAATTATTAACTTTTATTATTAGATTATTATAAGGAAAAATAATTATGAAAAAAACAATTTTGGTTTTGCTAATATTTTTTTTAGCAAACTCTTTATACGCGCAAAAAGAAGATTCAACTTACAAATATTGGGTTACAGTTGGTGGTTTGATTAATAAAAATGTCAGTCTTAATTTTAATTATATATTTTCTTCACATAATAATTTTTATAAAGTTGGCTATTTTATTCGGGGAGGATTCTCTCAAAATCCTAGTATTGGGGACGATGGTTATCTCTATAATTCATTTGATATTTCCATAGGAAAAAGACTTCAAACAGAATGGTTTCAAGTAGCATTTTTCGCTGGTCCTTCATATGTATTCGGCAAAAAACAAATATCGGAGGATAATGACGAAAAATTTAATACAATTGGTTTGGAGACCGATGTACAATTATTATTCAGGCTTGCAAATGAAGTGGGAATTGGAATTGGATTATATGGGAACTTAAACTTTGAAAAGAGTTTTGTAGGAATAAACATCAATATAACTATAGGTAATGGTAAATAAATTAACATCGGAGGTAAAATGAAAAAGTATCAATTTTTCTTTCTAACTTTTTTCTTAGCTATTAGAATAAGTTATTCTCAAGTTACAATAAACAATATCCAAATTGCATCCACGATCGTCTCTGTAGATGCTTCAACACCAAACAATCCAAACTCCTATACTTGGTCGGAAATAAGTAATACAAAACAAGGGGTAAATATAAGCGTTATACCACCGGAAAAAGGTGAAATATATTTACAGCAAAATAATGCTTGGATAAATTACAATACGTGGAATTGGGGTTATATGGCAAGACTGGAAGTAAGTTATGACGGTGGAAATTATCATACTATTTTTTCTAACCAAATTAAAGATGCTACCGGTTGGATAAAATCCCCCTTTTCATCATTGGGTTATCATACAATTGCTATTAATTGGATATCTTATGGCAGTATATCTTATCATCGCGATTATGATGTATATGTAGTTCCTCAAAGTCAAAAATTTTATAAAGATAATTATGGAAATACTCTCACTACATGGGAAGGAGGCAATCCGAATAAAGTTATTTTAATATCTGAAGGATTTGACCCATATAATACAACCTATTCAGAATATTTGAGATATAAAGGTAAAGATTTATTTGAACCACTTATACAAGCCGGTTACAAAATATATTTTCTTAATTATGCATACAATAGTCAAGATATGCGAAACTCGGCAGCAATATTTAATTCTGCAGCACGATATATTTCTTCAATAAACTCAAATACACAAATGATAGCTGCCGGTATTAGTATGGGTGGAGTTGTTGTTAGATATGCTTTAGCAAAAGCAGAGAATGACGGAAATCCTTTACCGTTTAATAAATTTGTCTCCATTGATGCTCCACAAAAAGGAGCACTTTTTGCTCGAGATTTACAGGACTATATGAAAGATCACGGACTTTCTAATTTTCAAAAACATGGCCTTGACAATAATGCTGCAAAAGAATTATTGATTTATAATACTTACGGAAATTTACATGTTTCTTTTTACAATGAACTTAATAATTTAAACGGTGGAACTGGGTACCCATCTTTAACTGAAAATATTGGGGTTTCTTTTTCAAATAATTCAATAAATCCAGGCAATGGCAGATGGATTGTTATAAGTTATGAATCAATTTATGTCCCAGGTACTTTTATAGTGAAAACTTCTTGGCTAAATTCAGAGTTAAAAGTTCCCGGTTCTTATTTACCTAAAACATCAGGTGTTGCTGATCCATCTCCCTACAATGTATACTGGATTTTTGCAGGTATGCTCCAAATCGAAAGGGATCCAAATAATAACCCAACATTTATTTCTTACAATAGTTCTTTGGATATTGTAAATGGTAATTCAAAATTTAGTGAAACAATTCAGGCAAATGCCAATTATTTTCATGATCAATTTCCCCCTGAAGTTGTCACAGCATTATTGAATAATTTTTTGCCACCGTCGCCTTTAGCAGTAAATATTACTGGTCCATCATATCTAAATAGTAGACAGAGCGGCACATGGACAGCCAATGCTTCGGGTGGTACTCCTTCTTATCATTATCAGTGGTGGTATGAATATCCCAGTAGTGGACTTTATGCAACAAAGACAGGAATACAGCCCTTAAAACCGGTTCATGGATATTGGTTTAAGTTAGGTTTTGATAGTCCGACTTTAACAAGAAGCGATGATGAAGATTTTGAACTGAAGTGTGACGTAACCGATGCGGCTAATAATACCGTTACTTCAAGTGTTTTTTATGTAACTGTTGGAGGAAGTGTTGTTTCTCCACTTAAATCCAGTTTGGCAAAAAACACAACTCAAGATTATCTTTTGCCTACAGAAACAAAATTATTTAGCAATTATCCAAATCCATTTAACCCAAGTACAACAATAAAATATCAAATAAAAGAACCCGGATTTGTTTCACTTAAAGTATATGACATTCTAGGTAAAGAAGTAGCCAACTTAG
>CAZXJG010000286.1:0-3272 GCA_964640985.1 uncultured Melioribacteraceae bacterium
GGAATAACCGGTTATGCATTATTTAAGTAAAATTAATTTTTTCGTTTCAACAAATCTACCTGCACGACCTGCCGTGTAAACTTGCATTCTATAAAAATAAACGCCGCTTGGAAGATTAGTTCCATTAAACGTTACTTTATAATTTCCTGCAGGTTTTTCTTCATTTACTAAAGTTGATGCTTCCCGTCCAAGAACATCGTAAACTTTTAATGTTACGAAGCTGCGTTTTGGAATTGAATAATTTATTACCGTAGTTGGATTGAAGGGATTCGGATAGTTTTGACCTAAAACGAAGTTTGTAGGAATTTTCCCTTTATCATCATTAACGCCGGTAATTAAATCATTCTTTAAAATATACAGTCCATCATAGTCATCCGCCACTTAGGGATTGTAAATAAATAAATCATTGTTTTAGTTATTTTTTTATTATCTTTACTTATGGATAATATTGAAAAAATCAAAACGAAATACAGTTCACTAAAAACTCAACTAAATGAGCGTTCACGAAGGACTTGGGCTGGAGCTGAGGCAATAGCAATTGGTCACGGAGGAATAAAGATAGTTCACAAGGCAACTGGAATTGCAGAAAGTACAATACTCATTGGAAAAAAAGAGATATTAAAGAGCAACCGGATTCAAGAGAACAGAATAAGAAAAAAAGGCGGAGGCCGTCACTCTTTAGAATCAAAGGACGCGAAAATACTTGAGGAAATTGTAAGTATTGCCGATATAAATTCTATTGGCGATCCTGAAACGCCATTACGTTGGACAACAAAAAGTTTAAGAAAAATTTCAGAAGCACTAAAAGAAAAAAAATACACAATTAGCCACACAAAAGTTGGCACATTATTAAAAGAAGCAGGATTTAGCTTACAAGCTACACGTAAAAGAAATGAGGGAAAAACTCATATTCATAGAGATAAACAGTTTGAATATATAAATACAAAAACCATCGAATTTCAATTTGATAACCAACCTGTAGTTTCTGTAGATGCAAAAAAGAAAGAATTAGTTGGCAGATTTTCCAATGTAGGAAGAGAATATCAAAGGAAAGGGAAACCTGAAGAAGTTAATGCTTATGATTTTTTAAGCTTCGCAGACGGAAAAGCAACTCCATATGGAGTTTACGATATATCGAACAATCAAGCATGGGTAAGTGTAGGAATAAGTAAAGACACTGCCCAATTTGCTGTATCTACATTGGGTCAATGGTGGGAGCAAATGGGCAAAGATTCTTATCCAAATGCAACTAAATTGCTTATTCATGCTGACGGAGGTGGTAGTAATGGAAGTAGAAATAGATTATGGAAAAAAGAATTGCAAAAATTCTCAAATCAAAATGAATTAGAAATTACTGTTTGTCACTTTCCACCAGGTACGAGTAAATGGAATAAAATTGAACATCGACTTTTTTCTCAAATTACAAAAAATTGGCGGGGAAGACCGCTTGAAACATATAGTATAATTGTTAGTCTGATAGCTTCTACAAAAACGACAACGGGATTAAAAGTAAATGCTGCTATTGATAAAAATATATATGAAACAGGTATAAAGGTTTCTCCCGTAGGGATGGATTCCCATAAAAAAGATTTTGATGAAATCAATCTTTACCCTCACAAATTTCACGGAGAAGATTGGAACTACACAATTAAACCAATTAAAAAGTGATGAAAACTATGAGTTATTGTTTTACAACTCCTAAACCGTCCGCCCGAACAGCGATGCAGCTTATTTGCAACAAATTTATATTTACTTAAAATTATCATTTACTAACAAAACTTAAACAGCAATTTTTCACGTACAACGCAAACCCCAAAATCACGAAAATGCCGCACCGTTACGGCGGTCGGTTTTGAGGCGCTCGTATGTGTTTTTTATATTATTAAGTATTGAAAGATAAGAAACTGCCCACAAATAATGGACAGTTTCCATATTAAGTAGAATTTATTTCATTAGTATCATTAGTTTTGATTCTGAGTATAGAACTTCTCCAGCCTTTTGAGCTATTATTCTGTACAAATAAATTCCACTACTTAGATTTGAAGCATTAAAATTAACAGTATAAAATCCAGCGGCTTTTTGTTCGTTAACCAACTCCCTTACTTCTCGTCCCAACAAATCATAAACTTTAATATTAATCATTGCAGAGGTAGGTAAGGCGTAATTAATTTGTGTACTCGGATTGAATGGATTGGGATAATTCTGCCGGATAAAAAATTTATTAGGTAAAGCTTCTTGTTCTTGATTAGCAAAGATTTTCCATAGCCCTTCATCATAATGTTCGGTAACAGCTTTGTTTGCTGAAGCAGATTGTGAAGAACCGTCTGTAACATTAACATGTAATGTATGCTGGGAGGGTGGAGGGTTTCCTGCATAATTAAGAGTCTTGGAATATGACGAACCACTTCCAACATAACTACCATCCCAATACCACGAGTAATTGTAAGGAGAAGCTCCTCCCGAAACAACCGCATTCCACGTATATATTAACCTTTTGCAGGATGATAGATAGAAGAAGGACCGCTAATGCTAACACTTAAATTGTCAGCTCCAATGCCTCTTAGATAAAATATATGCCTTATCGTATTAACATCTGTGCCACTAAAATAATTTATGTCGGCATTTATTATTGATTGGCGATACTGTAGGAAGTTGCTATTAGTTGGCAAACCGTATAAGCCTCTATAAATCACTTGGTCAGCATAATATTGCCCAATGCCTGTATTAGATTTTCTCAAATCCCAAAGAGTAGCAGACCAAAGTTCACCGCCATCATGAGGTTCAACGCTTGGATAACCCCAATCAGGACCTGTATAATCTGTATAATTAGCAATCCGTGGATTTGAAAGGTCTCGTTGATACTCTGGGATATCCATAAAGACTATACTCGCCTAATAATGTTCTTCCAGTATATGAGGCAGCATAGTAATCTGAATTTCCTTCGTGTATAGCATATGTTTCATTATAACCGTAATTATCCGGATTATAAAGATGTGCTACATAATCTGTTACAGCATGTGTATATTCATGCATAATTACCTTGTCTTCTTTTGCAAAAGAATTAAATCCTGAAACTCCTTGTCCATCACTAAACCAGAGTTGATTAGAAGAATACATGGCATTAGGCCCATTTGAAAAGTATGTATGAGCATGTGCTGTGATTTGTGTGAATGCATTAAAGCCAATTTCATTCCAGTAATCTCGGCGATAATTGTCAATCTGATAAAAAAGATTTGCTTCGTCAAAATGTGTATTGCTTGTTGAGTATGCGA
>CAZXJG010000287.1:0-3176 GCA_964640985.1 uncultured Melioribacteraceae bacterium
TATTGGGCTGACCATTCTGCATTTGACGCTTATTCATTTTTAGTTGAAGCAGACGGAAAAAGTCTATTTTATTCGGGAGACTTTCGCTCTCACGGTAGAAAAGCAAAAGCATTTTATTGGTTTACTCATAATGCACCACAAAATGTTGACTATTTACTTCTTGAAGGCACGACTATTAGTAGAGATAACAAGCCATTTAAAACAGAGCCTGAAATTGAAAATGAATTAATTGAAGTATTTAAGCAACAAGGAAAAATCAACTTAATTTATACTTCTGGTCAAAATATTGACAGATTAACATCAATTTATAGGGCTTGTAAACGGACTGGGAAAATATTTGTTGTCGATGTTTATGTTGCCAAAGTTTTAAAAGAATTATCCAAATATGCTGGAATTCCATATCCATCAGAAAGTTTTGAAAATTTAAAAGTAATGTTTCCTTATTTCACAAGCCGTAGATTGAAAAATGAAGGGAATGAAAAAATATTGTATGAATTTAAGAAGTTTAAAATTACAAAAGAAGAAATAAGTATTCAATCTGAAAAGATTGTAATGATTGTTAGACCGTCAATACAAAAGGATTTAGAAAAAATAAACAATATTGAAGGCGGAAACCTGATTTATTCAATGTGGGAAGGATATTTGCAAAAATCTGCAACAATGAAATTTGTTGACTATCTGACAAATAGAAAATTCACATTAAATAAAATTCATACAAGTGGACACGCTGATACAAAGACTTTAAAAAAAATGGTTGAAGCGATTAATCCTAAAAATATAGTTCCAATTCATACATTTGAAAGAGATAAATACAAGGATATATTTAATGAACCAATTGTGGAATTAAAGGACGGAGAAACGAGAGAAATATAAACAGAAATGAAGAAAAACGCCCTACAACAATGTATATAAAAAATTGCCGAAATAGTAGTAATATCAAGCCTTATAGCTCGTTTCAACTTCATCGTAAGTTGAAAGATTTGAGCTTCGAAGTCGGCAACTTTTCATATACTCACCGTTATTGAAAAGAAAGATTTCGCCAATAAAGAAAGTTAATTTATCTTTGTTGAAAAGGATTTAGAATGACAAAATTAGACAGAAATATAAACTTGGAATTTTACAACAGAATTGCTGAACTTTTAAAAAATGCCCGTATTAAAGTTGTTCAGACTGTTAATAAAACAATGGTTTATACCTATTTTGAAATAGGACGAATAATTGTAGAAGAAGAACAAAAAGGTAAAAAACGAGCTGAATATGGTAAGAAAATATTAAAAACACTTTCAGAGAGATTAAAAAAAGAATTTGGTCGTGGGTTTTCAGTTGATAATCTGGAAAATATGAGAAAATTTTATTTGACCTACTCAATTTCCGAGACAGTTTTTCGGAAATCTATTAAAGAAAAATCCGAGACAGTTTTTCGGAAAACTGAAAATATTGAGTTTAACCTGAGTTGGTCACATTATCTTTTTCTATTGAAAATAGACAATCCCGATGAGCGAAAGTTTTATGAAATAGAAGCAATAACTAATGGTTGGAGTTTGAGAGAACTACAAAGACAATTTGATACTGCATTATATGAACGCTTGGTTTTAAGTAGAGATAAAAATGGAGTAAAAGAACTTTCAAAAAAAGGACAAATAATTGAAAAAGCAGAAGATACGGTAAAAGACCCATATGTTCTTGAATTTTTAGGACTTCCGGAAGAAAGAAAATATTCAGAAACAGAATTAGAAGAAGAAATCATTGATAAGTTAGAACATTTTTTACTTGAACTTGGAAAAGGATTTACTTTTGTTGGGCGACAAGTAAGATTTACATTTGATGATAAACATTTTCGAGTGGATTTAGTGTTTTATAATCGAATTTTACAATGTTTTGTCTTAATTGATTTAAAAATCGGAGAAATTTCACATCAGGATTTAGGTCAAATGCAGATGTATGTGAACTATTATGACCAAAAAGTAAAATTGGAAAATGAGAATAAAACGATTGGAATAATTCTTTGCAGAACGAAAAATGAAACACTTGTGGAGATGACCTTACCTGAGAATAATGAACAAATTTTTGCAAGTAAATATCTAACTGTTTTACCAAGTAAAGAAGAACTGAAAAGGTTGATAGAAAACAAAGATGATAAATGAACAACAAACCGCTAACAATGTATAAGCGTAATGCGGGAAAAAGTGCTAAAAATGAAAGTAAAATGACTAAAAACAACTAACGTAATAATTAGAAAGCGAAGAGCCATAAATCCCGCACTACGCATAGCCAAACCGTCAGAGTGTCTAAAAACCTCATATAATCAGATAAATACTTATCTTTCGAGTGTAAAAAATAAGAGGGAAGATGCAGTACATTATAGGTAGACAGAGAGAACAACTGATTTTATTTTCTACTACACTTGATGATATAATTGACCAAGATAATGAAGTAAGATTTATCGATTTGTTTGTTGAGAGTATAGATTTAGGGAAAATGGGTTTTAAAGTTTTTCACACAGAAAATGGCAGACCAGCCTATCATCCAAAGGATTTACTAAAATTATATTTGTATGGTTATCTAAGGGGGTGGAATAAAATAAGTTATCGAATTACAACTCTTAAAGCATTTAATAACAATTATTTATTCTTGTATTATATGCAAGTTATTCTATTCCACCCCCTAAATAGTATTCGTTCATCAAGAAAGTTAGAGAAAGCAACTCAAATAAATATAGAGGTAATCTGGCTGCTCAAAGGATTACATCCCGACCATAACACTATTTCTAACTTCCGCAGAGACAACCCCAAAGCAATAAAAAAAGTATTTAGAAGCACAGTTCAAATAGCAAAGAGCTTTAATTTAATGGGTGGCAAACTAATAGCCGGCGATAGTACGAAACTACGAGCTCAAAACAGCAAAAAGAACAATTTCAATAAAAAGAAAATAGATAGACATCTTGCATATATAGATAACAACAAGGAATACTATAGGCAGAGGCAAGCCATAGTAGAATACCCTACAGAACAATCAAACGTCAATGGGGCTTTAGTTATATAATGACAAAGAAAACCAAACAAAGAGCAGAGGCTGATGTTGGCTTAATTTTTACAGCTTATAATCTACGAAGATTACTCAACATAATAGGAGCAGAGATGTTGATAGAGTACTTAGAATACTTTATTTTCCTTATA
>CAZXJG010000288.1:0-3166 GCA_964640985.1 uncultured Melioribacteraceae bacterium
GAAGATACCGAGAGGTTACTATGAAACAGTACGAAGTCAAATGAAATGCTCTATAGTTCATCAAATTTTAATTTCTAAATCTTGCTATTTATTTGACTTCTGTGGAAGCGTTTACTGTGCAGTGGTCTCATAATCGAAAAACTCAATAAAAGAAAACTTGAAACAAATACGGTTTATTGTATTGAAATCTTGGTAAGGAAGTATATTTATTTGAACAGAACTAAAGTAAAGCAGAATGTCGGAATTAAGGATAAAATACTTATTATTTTGAATTTCCTAATTAACCACAATTCCGTTAATGCTTATTTACTTAGAAAAGATGTAATATGAAAAAATGATAGCTGTAATAATATATATAAAAATTAGACAAAATAGTAGTAGTATCAAAGGTTGTAGTCAGTTTCAGCGTTTATTATTTGAAAAATTTGTGCTTCGAAATCGCCTACTTTTCATATACTTACCGTTCTATGTCATGTTAAGAAAAAACCAATGCATAAATCATACATCTGCAAGCTCCAACACGCAAGCCGATACTATAGCTTTCGAAAGAACTATTTTCCCCCACCTACAAGATTTGCTATATTTGTAATGTCTGAGGTTACGAAAGATATCCAATTATTTAAATCCATTTTTCGAGGAAGAACAGATATTTATGCAGTTCACTGGGAAAAAGATGGACGAAGTGGCTACATGCCTGCTTATAAAGTTGATTGGAGTGATTATAATAAGCATAAAGCACAAGGTGGAACATTTAAAGATTATAAAAACAAGGAATATCTACCTTACGATGCTGCTGCAATAAAATTACATTTATCGGGAAAAATAACTTGCGGGATTTACCCACTTTTAGAAGACAACACTTCCTATTTTATTGCTATAGATTTTGATAAAGAAAACTGGAAAGAAACAATCATTCGTCTATACAATACTTGTAATAAATTCAGTATTCCATCATATATTGAACGCTCTCGTTCGGGGAATGGAGGACATTTGTGGGTATTCTTTGAAAATACTTTTCCTGCCGGACAAAGTCGTGAAATAATGTTTGAGTTACTACGACATGCAAACATTATTTCTCATTTTGAGAAAGAACCGAGCTTTGATAGATTATTTCCAAATCAAAATTACCATTCAGGGAAAGGAATGGGTAATTTGATAGCACTTCCATTGCAAGGTAAATCCTTGGTTCGAAAAAATTCGTGTTTTATAAATCCTGAAATTTTCGAGCCATACAATAACCAATGGAAGTTTTTAGAATCAGTTAAAAAAATATCATCCCAAAAACTAAAAAAGCTTTACGAAGAACTATTCAATGTAAAACCCAACGAGGTATTTATATCAAACTCAACGGAGAGTAAATTTTGCGAACTTGAGATTGTAGTTCAAAATCAAATTTATCTAAAACGAAATCAATTAAGTAAAAAGTTAATTATATTTCTCAGAGAACAATTAAATTTTTATAATTCAGATTATTTAGCAAAGAAAAATCTTGGCAAAAGCACGTTTAATACCGAAAAGTTTTTTAAACTGATTAAAGAATCCGATAAAGGGGTAATGATCCCAAGAGGTTTTTCTGCATCCTTAGTTCGATTCTGCAACAAAGAAAATATACCATATAAGATAATTGATAAAAGAGAGAAGAAAGAAAACATAGATTTTGAATCAGGAATAAAGCTGCAAGATCATCAGAAAATTGCAATTGACAAAGTTCATGAGAAAGATTTTGGTGTAATCGTATCCCCGCCAGGTTCAGGAAAAACAATAATTGGACTCGAAATTATTGCAAATAAAAGGCAACCGGCTCTTATTATTGTTCATCGTAAACAACTCTTTGATCAATGGATTGGACGAATTCAGGACTTTTTAAAGATACCTAAAAAAGAAATTGGGCAAATTGGAAATCAAAAAAATAAAATTGGAAAATTAATTACAGTTGCAATGATTCAGTCATTGTCAAGAATTAAAGACTTTAAAGAAATATCTAATGCCTTTGGAACAATAATTATTGATGAATGCCATCATATTCCTGCAAAATCATTTCGAGAAACAATTGTAAACTTTAATTCTTTCTATCTATACGGACTTACTGCAACACCCAAAAGAAAAAATAATGACCAGAAATTAATTTTTGTTTATATTGGTAATATTTTATATCAGGTAAATCAGCAAGAATATTTGGCAAAAATGAATATTCGAACAGAGATTAATATAAAAGAAACTGAACTTTATGTTCCCTTTGACTATAAAATAGACAAGTATGAAACTATTTCTCGAATTCTTATACACGACACGCGAAGAAATTCTATGATTATTGAAGATGTCAAGCAAAATGCTGAGCGATTCAAAACAATTCTTATTCTAACTGAAAGAAAAGCCCACGTTGATATTTTAAATCTCTACCTTAAAGAAAGATATGAAACAATTACTATTCATGGTGATGATTCAGAAAGTGATAGAAAAAGTAAAATTGAACAAATAAAACAAGGTCACTTCAAAATTGTAATCTCTACAGGTCAATATTTTGGTGAAGGAATTGACATTAATAATCTGGAATGTCTCTTTATTGTTTACCCATTTGCTTTTGAAGGAAAACTCATCCAGTATATCGGCAGGATTCAACGCTCTGGAAAACCCCCTGTAATATTTGATTACAGAGATTCTAAAATTGACTATTTTGAGAAGATGTTCAAACAACGAAAAAGATACTATAATAAACTATTAAAATAAAATGCCTGAATACCAAAATATAGAATGGAAAGAAAGTTGACGAGATACCGATAGCCAAGATGGTTATTCAAAAAATATAGACAAAAAGCCGATAAAGCCTGTATCCATAAGGAGATACAGGCTTTTTTGTTACTTTTTTTGCGGAAGTTCCGTTCCAACGTTCTTACGCTGTCCGTTTTGGTATTGTGAGCGTAAATCATCGTCGTCTGAATATTGTCATACCATATAATCTTCTATATGTGAAGAATAACAATACTCTTTATATATCCTTGCGTATCAGCGATCTACGAGGTATCGGTTTTTCCAAACAACCTGTTTCGAGGTCATATTTGACTGAGATATCTTAGGCAGTTTCTATCGGTAGTTTTTTATCCATTCAATCATTACATCTGAGCGGGATTTTAGACTGTGAAAAAGAAAAAATAGGTGTGACCCCTTT
>CAZXJG010000289.1:0-3144 GCA_964640985.1 uncultured Melioribacteraceae bacterium
AAACGCTGCGGGATATTTCATAAAACAAGATATGGATTTAATTGATCTGTTTATAGGTTCTGAAGGAACACTCGGTGTGATTACGGAAATTCAATTAAAATTACTTTCATTACCCAATAAGATATTATCGAGTGTAATTTTTTTTAATTCCGAAGAAGATGCACTGCACTTTTTAACTGAAGCTAGAAAACGTTCATACTTATCGAGAAATGCAAATAATACCGATGAAATTAATGCGCGGGGCTTGGAATTTTTTGATACTTTTGCTTTAAAATTTCTTAAAGATGATTATCCTCAAATTCCCAATTCGGCTGATGCTGCTGTTTGGCTCGAACAAGAATTGGATGATATAAATGATCCGGATATTGTTGATAAATGGATAAAGTTAATTAAAGATTTTAACGGCAATTTGGATTCGTCTTGGATTGCAACCGATAAAAAAGATATTGAAAAATTTAAAAGTTTTCGCCACAATGTTTCTTTAAAGGTGAATGAATATATCGCCGGGAAAGGGTTAATGAAAGTGGGAACCGATGTTGCCGTGCCGGATAAAAACTTTATTGAGTTTTATTATAAGTGTAAAAATTTGGCTGTTTCAAGTAAAATAAAATTTTTAATTTATGGACATTTCGGAAATTCTCATATACACCTTAATCTGCTTCCGGAAGATCATTACCAATATCAAAAAGCAAAAGAACTTTATATGAAAATTTGTAAAATTGCCGTTAATTTTGGCGGAACAATTTCTGCCGAGCATGGTATAGGTAAACTAAAAAGAGAGTATTTGTTAATGATGTATGGCGAAAAAACAATTAAAGAAATGGCAAAAATAAAAAAATTACTCGATCCGAATCTTATTCTAAATCTTGGTAATATTTTTGATATTAAATATCTTAGGAATAATTGATAAATTTTTATATGAAAAAATTTTTATTCGGCATATTATTTCTATTTATATTATCTGCTTCCATTAATGCTCAAAATGATATACTTAACAGATACAGACTTGGGCAAAGTTATGAACAGGCAGGAGAATATAATAAAGCCGAAAGTATTTATAAAACTTTGATAAAAATTCAACCGTGGAATAATATTTATTTACAGGCTCTAAATAGAATATATTTACAGCTTAAGGAATACAACAATTCTATTTTACTTCTAAAAAACAAAATTAAAACCGAACCGAAAAACATTGCATTATATGGACTTTTAGGTGCTACATATTTTACAATGGGAAAAAACAATAAAGCTTTTGCAGTATGGGATAGTGCAATAAAATTAAACTCAAAAAACATTGTAGCCTATAAAATTATTGCCGATTATGCATTAAGAAATAGAGCTTTTGACAAAGCCGTTGAAATTTTAATTAAAGGCAAGAAAATATCCGGTAACCCGATTATGTTTTCTTATGAGTTGGCAAATATATATTCCGTAACATTAAAGTATATCAAAGCGGCAGAAGAATACTGTGATATTATTGAGCGGGAGCCTTCACAATTAAATACAATCCAATCACGATTTGCAGCTTTAATAAATAACAACGGTGCGTTTAAACCTTTGATAAAAGTAGTTAAAGAAAAATATAGCTCTACTAAAAACTCTGTATTCTTAAAATTACTTGCACTTATGTACCGGCAAAAGAAAAAATATAAAAAAGCGTTTGAAGTGATTAAACAATTGGAAAATATCAAACCTGATAACGGGTTAAGAATATTTAACTTTGCTCAATCTCTTTTTTACGACAACGAATATAAAATTGCTGCAAAATCATATCAATATTTGATGAATCATTATCCGAATTCACAATTGATTGGAACTGCAAAACTTGGATATGCCCGCACAATGGAGACTGTTTTAGATTCTTCGTTAAACTCGAATAATAGATGGAAACCTTTAATAGCATACGATACACTCGGTAACTACCAATACAAAAAAATTGTTTCTGCATATAATGAAATTAGTAAAATGTATCCGATTGGCTCACTTCATAATGAAGCTGATTATAGAATTGCTAATATCTTAATTGAGAAACTTAAAAAATATTTCGAAGCAGAAAAATTGTTGAAAAATATCATTAAAAATTCTCCTTATTCACATTATGCAGTCATTTCTGAAATTAAATTGGCACAACTGAATGTTTTGGAAAATAATTTCATGAAATCGAAAAAATATTTATTTGATATTTTAAATAATGTAAGAACCCCGGCTTCTATAAAAAATAAAGCCAATTATATACTAAGTAAAATTTTATTTTGGGAAGGTAAATTTAAAAATGCATTAAAAATTTTAAATAGAGTATCTGAAAAATTTTCAAGTGACTATTCGAATGATGCCATTGCGTTAAAAATAATAATAACAACACTTCAAAGCGATTCTTTAACATTATCATTATTTGCTAAAGCGGATTTACTTACCCGGCAGCAAAAATTAATTCAAGCATCGAAGATTTATCAAAAATTATTCGAAAAAAATAATTTATTTTTATTAGATGGCTTAACAAAATATAAATTTGCCGAAACTTTGGTTGCCTTAAATAATTTTCCCGAAGCAATTACAGTTTTAGATACACTGATTAATTCAAAAAAACCATCCATTCTAAAAGATAAAGCGGTATATTTACTTGCAAATATATACTATTATGGAGTTCACAATGTTAATGAGGCATTACATAATTACGAGAAACTACTTGAAAAATTCCCAAACTCATTATATCTTAACAAGTCTCGACAAATGATTATTTATATAAAAAAATTAAAGAGCGTAAAAAATGACTAATCCCACAGATCAAAAAAACATTAGATGTTCATTTTGTGGAAGAGATGCAAGTGAAGTTACCAGTATGGTAGCCGGTCCCGATGTGTATATTTGTGATATTTGTATCAGAACAAGTATAGATATACTTAAAAATAATTTAGCGGCATACAACTCAAAAGCTTCCCAACATGAAACTTTAATACCGGAGATGATTAAAAAAAGTTTGGATGAATATATAATTGGACAAGAAAAAGCTAAAAAAGTTTTATCCGTTGCAGTTTATAATCATTATAAAAGGATCAATTCCAAATCATCTTTTTTTGAATTAGACGACGTGGAAATTGAGAAAAGTAATATATTATTAATTGGTCCCACCGGCGTGGGTAAAAC
>CAZXJG010000290.1:0-1314 GCA_964640985.1 uncultured Melioribacteraceae bacterium
TAACGAATCGAATGAAAAAACATTTGTATTATTATTTTTTTTAATAGGAAATAACAAAACAACAATTAAAATAATTATTGGTATTACATAAGCTAATTTAATTATTCTTGGTTTTAGCCGGTTGTTTTTTAGTCGGCTTTTTACTTTGGGAAGCAATGTGGATAAATAATCTTCATCAATTTCAATTTCTGATAACTGATTAAGATTTTTTATTTGTTTTACTATTTTTTCATATTCCGATTTTAGTGTTGAAGAAATTTCCAACTCCTTAATAAATTCCGTTTGTTCTTTTTCATTCAACAAACCGGATAAATATTTGTAAATTCTTTCTTTAGTTTCATTTATCATTTGCTAATTCCATTACTTTTTTCAGGGCATGAAAATAATTAGCTTTTAATCCGCCAATTGATTTTCCCGTAATTTTTGATATTTCCTTATAAGAAAGTTGGTCAAAATTTTTCATTATAAAAACTTCTCTTTGCTTTACAGGTAATTTTGTTAAAATACCATCTAATTCTTCCAGTTTTTCTTTGTCGTCAATATCTTTTATAAAATCATTATTTTCTATTAAGTTCAAATTAGGATGATCTTCAAAAAAAATTAACTTTTTAACTTTTCTTTTCTTTATAAGATTTATACTTCTTGTTGAAGTTATCTTATAAATCCAAGTAAATAGCGATGAATTAAAATGAAACGTGCCGAGCTTTTTATAAAGAGTAATTAAAACTTCTTGTGTTATCTCATCAGCATCCAAATGATTTCCGAGCATTCGTCTTGCGTGCCAATATATTTTTGATTGATATTTTCTAACAATTTCATCGAAAGCATCTTGATTTCCCGCAAGAAATTTTTTAATAAGTTGAAAATCTTTATCTTCTGACATTCTTTATTTTAATTCCCGCTGAGCATCAATGTTTTTGTTTGAAAAGAAGATATTTATCAATAATCATATCTCGGATTTAAATTTATTTTTTATCTTTTTAGCTGAACTTCTTTTCAAATTAATTAAATACATTGGCCGCTTGAAATTTCCTTTAATTAGACATTCATTACTTAATAATGGTTTAAGTTTTTCTATAATTACTTAAATGGCGTAATCATCAATTCAAATAATTATAAATTTAAATAAGTTACCGTTAAAAAGATAATTCTGAAATTTACTTACTAATGAGGATAAAAGAAGTATACCGTCTAAATTTTATGTTTATTATAAGCGAAAACCAATTTATATAATGTATATAATTGCAAAAGTGATTAAACCAATTTAAACTTAAGAATGTCTAAATCTCGAAAATAATTTAATTTAAAAAACAT
>CAZXJG010000290.1:1324-3126 GCA_964640985.1 uncultured Melioribacteraceae bacterium
GCAATTAGCCCGATTTACGCACAGGGAATGATGGGGCATATGCAAAATCATTCTCAATTCAATAAAGCGAAACTTGCTAAAATACTTAATTTAACGAAACAGCAAATCAAGCAGTTTCAGGATATGCATTATGCCAATCAAATGAAAACAATTGATTTAAAAGCACAAACCGAGAAAAACCGTCTAAGAATAAAGAAAATGTTTACCGACGGTAATATTAATGAAAATAAAATTCTGAAATTAACAGATGAAAACAGTGCTATTCAATCAAAAATAAAACATTCAAAAGTTAAAATGGTGCTTGATATGTACAAGCTATTGAATAAGGATCAAAAACCATTATTCCTAAAATTTATTGCTAATAAGAGTTGTGAAATGAGAAAAGGAAAAATGATGAAAATGATGAAAGGAAAGATGATGAAAGGAAATATGATGAAAAAAGGAATGATGAGAAAATAACTTTATTAAATAGACCATCTCAATAAACTATCCTAAAGACTTCTTTGAATGAATTTTATGCTTTACAAGAGTTTTTGGGGTAGTTTTTTAATTCTCCTGCCATTTTAAATTTCATTTAAAAAAGCTAAAACGTTCTTTTGGTTTTCGGATTTTACAATATTCATCTCTCTCCCGACTTTTGCGGGAAGAGAGATTAAAGTGAGTTCATAAAAAAATCAAAATCCGAAAACCATTTCGAAAATAAATTGAATGCAGCCTTTATAATTGTCGGAGTAATAACTTGAAAAGTTACCTACAAAGAATGTTTTCAATTATCTCCGGCACATCGGTTTAATTATAACATATCTAATAAGATATCTGTTTTAAATATTATCGTTTCAATCCAAATTTAAAACAAACAATACATTAGAATCTAAAAAATTTCAAAAACAAGTTTGAAAATTAAATCACATTCGTGGGAAAACATTGAGTTTTAAATAATGTAACATTATTGTCATTTGCTTTGCGTCACGTAGTAGTAATTTATAGTCATTTGCAATGACAATCAATGACAGTATAGCGAATGACGGCGGAGCCTAATGACTATTTCGTTTCTACAAATCAATTTTTACAACTCGATCAATTTGTCTGTCTCGGCTTTGCGCTGAGCCACGACGGACCTGTCACAGCTTGGCAGAGCCAAGACGGATTGGTAAAAGTTTTTTGTTAAGCACTTATAATTAAAGGTATCAAAAAAAATTTTTATAACGAGTCTAAACTTTTGAATCAAGGTTACGATAATACTATTGAAATTAAACGAAATACTAGCCAAGTAGGGAAACTTGGCTGATTTATTAACAATACAAGGAGGTATAAAATGGGTTTCAGAGTAAACACCAACATCAATGCATTGAAGGCTTATTATCAATTGGCCAAAGTAAATGCGCAAATGTCTCAAGCACAATTGAAAATAGCTTCGGGACAGAGAATACTAAAAGTATCAGATGATACTTCAGGATTTAATATCGGTACATCTCTTAAAGGTAAAGTTGCCGTTATGAATGGAGCACAAAATAATATTTCTGCTGCAAAAAATCTTCTCTCAACTGCAGAAGGTTCGCTTTTAAGCGTTAATGATCTTTTAGTTAAGATTAGCGGGAAATTGGCTGATGCAACAAACCCGACAAACAACGCAACTTCATTGGCAAACGATATCAAAGCTCTTGCTAATGAAATAAATTCTATTTTCACCAATACAAAGTTCAATAATACTTCTCTATTGTCTGGGTCCGGTGCACAAAAAGGATTCTTATTCCAAGTAGGTGAAAGCAGTGATAATATTAATCTTAATTTTTCCAGTAGTC
>CAZXJG010000291.1:0-3089 GCA_964640985.1 uncultured Melioribacteraceae bacterium
AAACAATATACCGTAACCGGTATTGTAACTGCATCTAATAATTTCGGTAGTTATGGTCCCGGTTCAATTGAAGATACTACTGCCGGAATAAGTATATATGGTTCCGGTTTTGCCGGTGCTGTTCAAATCGGCGATTCTGTTGTTGTTACTTCAACCTTAGCGCAATATAGAGGAATGACGCAATTTGATTTCAGTAGTGCGGGCTCAAAAGTTATAATAATTTCGAGCGGGCATGCCGTAAAGCCGAAACTAGTTACTCTTGAACAGATTTCGTCGCAGCAGTGGAATGGTATTGAAAAAATTGAAGGTGAACTTGTACGTATTAATAATGTAACAATAAGCGGTTCAGGTGTTTTTGAAGGGAACAAAAATTATATAATATCCGATTCAACAGGAACTTTACAATTACGAATAGATAAAGATGTTTCAAGTCTAGTCGGCGTTTCTATCCCTTCAGGAAAAATTGATTTAATCGGAATAGTAGGGCAATACAAATATAATGCTCCATACAATTCAGGTTACCAGGTTTTACCACGCGACATAAATGATTTAGTTACGGCAAATACACCTATAATATTATCACCCGTTGTAGCTTCAAATATAACACCTAATTCATTTACCGTTTATTTTAAGACTCATCGTAAAGGAAATAGTGTTGTAAAATACGGCAAAACAGAAGCTTTGGAATTAGACTCTGTAGTAGTTAATAATGATACCACTTATCATGTTGTCCAAATCACAGGATTAGAAGAATTAACAAAATATTATTTCAAAGTTTTTTCTACAAATAATATAGGGACAAGTCAAAGCACAATTCAATCCGTTATAACCGAATCCTCTAATCCAAAAGTCGGTGCAATTAACGTTTATTTCAATTATTCAGTAGACAATAGTGTTGCAATACCGGGTAATGATGCAAATGGTAATATCGATTTTCGCAGTAAACTTATAAATAGAATAAATTCAGCCACGTATTCAATTGATATTGCACTATATAGTTTTTTTGGTCTGAATAACGTACAAAATGCACTTATTGCAGCAAAGCAAAGAGGAGTTAAAATCAGATTTGTTTATGATCACAGAAATACACAATCGGGTGTTCAAGCATTAATAAATGCAGGCATTAAAATGAGTGAGCGTCCGGATAATAATGGATTGATGCACAATAAATTTGCTGTTTTCGATGAAAGAGACAATAAGCCGGCAAACGATTGGGTTTGGACAGGATCTTGGAATTGGACATCGCTGGAAATGGGCTGGAAAAATAACGTTATTGAAATAAACAGTCCGGCATTAGCCGAAGCCTATACAAAAGAGTTCAATGAGATGTGGGGGAGTAATACGGATACGCCTGACTCGATAAATGCGAAATTCGGTCCAAACAAATCTGATATTACCTCTCATTCGTTTTCAATCGGAGGCACGCCTATTCAATTATATTTTAGCCCTTCCGACCAAACGGAAAGTCATATTGATAATGCAATTACTACCGCCGATTCATCTATTTATTTTGCGATGTTTGTTTTTACAAGCGACGGAATATTTAACACAATTGAAAGCAGAAATACAGCCGGCGTATCCGACATTAGAGGTGTAATTAGTTATATAAATGCAACGGGTTCTGAGTATAATGATTTATTAAATATAGCTCCTAATGAAATTTTCCAATATACCGGTTCAGGAAACCTTCACGATAAATATGGGATTATTGATGCCTCTTACCCTTCATCCGACCCAATAGCTATTACCGGTTCACACAATTGGTCACGTTCGGCAAATGAAAAAAACGATGAAAATACTTTGATTATTCATAATATATATATTGCTAATCAATACATGCAGGATTTCAAACAGCGCTATAATGCAGCAGGGGGCACTACTGCATTTGTTGTACCGGTTGTAAGTTCGGTAAAAATGAAAAATTATTATCCAAACCGGATAAAATTATATCAAAATTACCCGAATCCTTTTAATCCGATTACAACCATTACATTTTTTATGCCGAATGCTGGTTATGTGAGTCTTTCCGTATATAATTTACTCGGTCAAAAAGTGAAAGATATTTTTACCGGCAGAACAACACGAGGATTAAATGTGTTCGATTTTAATGGGGAAAATCTTGCCAGCGGAGTATATATTTATTTACTAAAAACTAAAAATAATATTTATTCGAGGAAACTAATCCTTTTAAAATAGTATCATATAATCACAAGATGAGTTAAGTTGTTAATGAATAATGGCTTAAGAAAAGAACAAAATTCAATGAAACGAATGTTATTTCAGCATGATTTTTATTCCTATTTTTTAAACAATTCCATCTAATTCCTTTTTGCAAAAGTATAAATCTTTTATTACATTTATTTAAATAACTTGAAAGTAAGTTAATTTTAATGAAAAAATTGTTTAAATACTTTTGGCACATTCTTCTCTCTCTTTCTCTCTCAGTTTCGGCGAAGTCCAATAGACAAAGACGAACGCTCTGTTAATTTGTACAAATACTCTATTAATATACTGTATAGAAGTTGTTACTGAGCTTGCTGAAGTATATTAAAATATAAATTATAAAAATTTAACAATTATAAAAACAGAGTAAACAAAATGAAAAACAACAAAACCCACAAACAATACTGTTTTGTAACCGTGTTTATTTTTCTCCTTTTTACTTTTACCTTTTTACTTGCCGCATGTAACACCACAGAACCGCCGCCCCCGAAAAAGCCTGAGAAACCGAAAGTAATATCATTAAAGCTAATAACAAAGAGCAGCAAGGAAATATTTTTAACTGTAAATGTAAAAGATACAATACTACCGATACCGGTAATAATAAAAAGAGACGGTAAAAAAATAATGAAATTTTACCAAACAAAGGGAGATACAACTGTAATAGACACCGGACTTACAGCGGGAAAAACCTACACGTACCAACCAATAGTTGAAGTAAACGGAAAAGAAGAAGCCGGAAAAGCAATACAAGTAACTACATTAGATACAACAAGCAACAACTTCACCTGGCAGACATTTACATTTGGAGATCCGAGGGCAGGCAGCAGCACGTTAAATGACGTAGCAATAATAAATGAAAACGATAT
>CAZXJG010000292.1:0-3083 GCA_964640985.1 uncultured Melioribacteraceae bacterium
ATGTAGTATATTTTAAAATTCGGATTTAGTCTTTTGCAAGTTAATAATAAGGTTATAAGCTTTTTCCGTTGCTTTTTATATCTCCATAGTTTATATTAAATAGTATAAACTTACTAAAGGAGAAGATCATGTATTCTACTGCAAAAGAACTTAGATTCCATACTAAAGAACTTCTTGAATCTGTTTCTAGAGGTGAAGAAGTTATTATTACATTCAGGGGGAAACCTTATGCCAAATTAGTCCCTATTAAAAAATCTAAAAAGAATTTACAAGAGACCAATGAACTATTTGGGATTTGGAAAGATAGAACTGATTTAGAAGATGTAGGTTCTTACGTTCGCAAAATTAGAAAGGAAAGATTCTTATGATTATGATAGATTCTGATATCCTCATTTGGTATATGCGTGGTAATCCCAAAGCTAATAAAGCTATTGAAAGTTTGAATGGTTTCTTTATTTCTGTTGTTACATATATGGAATTGGTTCAAGGTATGAGAAATAAAAGAGAACTTACTCTACTAAGATCTGCTCTAAGAAAATGGAATGCTAAAGTTTTATTTATAACTGAAGATATTTCAGCTAAAGCAATGTTTCTAGTTGAACAGCATTATTTAAGCAATTCACTTGTGTTGGCTGATGCTCTTATTGCATCAACTGCTATTTCAAATGGAGTAAAATTATTTACCGGTAATACAAAACATTATAAAGTAATTAAGAATATCGAACTAAAAAGCTTTAAACCTTAATATTTATAATATCGTGTATAACGTTATAAAGGATTCATCTCGAAGCCTCGATAAAATGCAAGAGTCCCTTAATTTTTAGCTTTGCCGCCCCAATGGGAAAAGATTCAGAGAATCTCTATTTTAATTTTTTATTCTTTCTTCGCTGACAGTATCTAAAAGTTTAGGGATATTATCCTGCAAAACTATATGTAAAACTATCATACATTTTTCACAGGATAACAATTAAATAATGAATAAATTTAATTATAAAAGCACACCATAACCTATTAGATATCACGGGATTAAAAGTATTTTAACGTTGTCATATAAAATAATTATCATTATTTTGAGAACAAATCATGTAGTATATTTTAAAATTCGGATTTAGTATTTTGCAAGTTAATAATAAGGTTATACAACTAAACAAAATGAAATCAATCATTATCACACTATTAATTTTTTCTTTTGTGAATCTCTATTCTCAAGATAGGATAAATAGTGAGCCGAAAGAGCAAATAATTATTGCAGACATAGTAGCATTTTTACCTGCATTAGTTACCACAATAGGTTTTCATGAGTTTGGACATTATGCTGTGGCTAAAGCAGTTGGTGCAAAAAATGCTAGTTTTGGATTATTCCGTAAAAAACCTAATGGCGGATTTCAATTAGGCTGGACACACGTTTATGACACTCTCTCATCCTTCAAAACCAGCATGGTAGATATTGGAGGCGTTATATTCTCTAGAGGCATGTCAGAAATAATGAATATAGCAGTAAACTCAAAGGTTTTTCCTAAATCAATCAATATTTTTTTTTCAATCACTTATTTAATGGAAAGAATTGATTTTCCAAGATATGTAATTCAAGATGCTCTTTTAAATATGGGTGATAAGAAAGGATCAGATATTGATGATTTTGTAACTGCAATTGCTGGACACCGAACTAGTAAAAGAACAATTACATATTTGTCTCTTATTGCACTATCAGTCGTGGATTTAGTTCTTGATTGGAATACTATATCAAAATATTGGTCTATTATTACTGGACAACCTTATACTGAATCGCATGAAGTTTCTAAAGTGAAATTTAGATTTAATGCATTTGCAGGAAGTGCTTTTAATCTGTCAGTATTTATAAATTTATAATAAAAGTTGTATAACCAGCCGTTATAAAGCACGTAGGTACTAATTTATGAAATCTGTCTTTATTAGCTATGGATCACCTGATGTTGGATTTGCAAGGAGGCTGAATTCAGAGCTTAGTAAGTTGGGCATTAATACATTTTTCTTTGAGGTGGATGCTATTCCGGGAACTAAGTTACATCGATTAATGCGTGATGGAGTAAACCAATATGACTGTGTAATTCTTATCTGTTCCAAGGATTCTCTTGAAAGACCCGGTGTACGAAACGAAATAGAAGAAGCATTACAACGGGAAGCAAGAGAAGGAGGGTCAACCATTTTGATTCCTATAAGAATTGATGATTACGTTTTTACTGATTGGGGCCCGGATTATCCGGGAATGGCTCAGTCAATCCGTGATCGAGTAGTTGCTGATTTTCGTGATGCTAATACTGATGACAATGTATTTAATTCAGAATTGTCACACTTGTTGGAAGCCCTATTGGAAGTTGGTGATATATTACCAAGTTATGAACTAATTAAATATGAATATGAAGTATTTGTTCTAGATCCTAATGGTCATAAAGCACAAATCTTTACTAGAAGAACAATTAAAACACAACGTGCTGATATAACACAACTTGTATTGAGAGATGTTACAGCCTCCGGTCGCCTTGAATATATTTCGACAAATATTGGTAAATTGGAACCTCCCGGTGACGAAGGGGGGAAACAAACAATTTATGTTACTCTTGATACACCACTACCGAAGGATTTAACTATAATGCACGAACTTGAAGCTGTTGCGACCGACTGTTATTGCAACAGAGTGGAATCTGTATCACTTCCCATAAATTCCCACGTTCCTGATTTGAAAGTTATTATCCATCTACCGAAAGAGCGATCAGTTTTTTTCGCTGAAGTAGAACGAATCAATCGTGGCCAACATATGAAGATACCTGGCTTGAGTATCAGCAAAGACAAAACTCTAATAACTTTAACTGTAAAAAATCCCACATTAGGTTGCATATATGTATTAGAATGGAAATGGTAAATTATTGATACAAAACGTCAAAAAAATATGTGGTGCTTTATAACGTTATAAAGGATTCATCTCGAAGCTTGCCGAGAGATAATCCGGTGTTGAGCTAAACCGCAAAGCGACACGCCGTGCAGTATCCCGAAAAAGGAATTAGGACATGTTTGTAATTTCTTCCGCCGGTTTGTTGAAATATTCA
>CAZXJG010000293.1:0-3081 GCA_964640985.1 uncultured Melioribacteraceae bacterium
TGAACAATTTGGAGTATTGGATTTTGAAGATCTTAGTTGGAAACAAATATTAGATGGTTTTACATGTACTGAATGCGGACGGTGTACATCGGTTTGTCCGGCTGCAAATACCGGCAAATTACTTTCACCGCGAGAGATAATTGTAAAAATTAGAAGACGCACCGAAGAAAAAGCTCCGCTTTTATTAGCCGGAGTTACGGAAAATAATGAAACACTGGGGAAAACATTGGTGCATAATTATATAAAAGATGAAGAGCTTTGGTCTTGTACTACTTGTAACGCTTGTGTGTACGAATGCCCGGTTACAATTGAACATGTTGACGCCATAGTGGATATGAGGCGGAACCTTGTTCTTATGGAGTCAAAATTTCCATCGGAATTAAACGCAGTGTTCAAAAATTTAGAAACTAATTTTACACCTTGGGCTTTCAATCAATTAGATAGAGCTAATTGGGTGGAAGGAATGAATATAAAAACTATGGCTGAAGATTCAAATACCGAATATCTTTTTTGGGTCGGATGCGCCGGATCGTTTGATGCCCGTTATCAAAAAGTTTCAAAGGCTTTTGCACAATTGATGCAAAAAGCCGATATTGACTTTAGAATTCTTGGAACTGAGGAAAAGTGTAACGGTGATACAGCGCGGAGACTTGGAAATGAATACCTATCTCAAACGCTTATGCAAGATAATATTGAAACGTTAAATAAATACGGTGTTAAAAAAATTGTTACTGCTTGTCCGCATTGTTTCAATTCTTTGAAGCATGAATATCCTCAATTTGGAGGTAATTTTGAAGTAATTCATCATTCCGATTTTATTAACCTGCTATTAAGTGAGGGAAAAATTAAATTGAAAAATGATTCTTTTAATCATACGGTAACATATCACGATTCTTGTTATTTGGGCAGATACAACGGCATTTTTGAACAGCCGCGCGATATTTTAAATAGTATTAACGGAATTAAGCTTGTTGAGATGGATAGAAGCAGAGATAAAGGATTTTGTTGTGGAGCAGGCGGGGGAAGAATGTTTATGGAAGAAAATGAAGGAACTCGTATAAATGAAGAAAGGACAAAAGAAGTTTTAGCTACCGGTGCCGATACTATTGCATCTGCATGTCCTTTTTGCATGACAATGTTAAATGACGGCGTAAAAGCTTTTGATAAAGTTGATAATGTTGAAGTAAAAGATATTGCGGAAATAGTACTCGAAAATTCTAAATAACTAATTTGATTAATTAATTAACAGGAGGCAATATGAGTGATAAGTACAATGCACTTATTAATCATCTAAATAGTTTATCTTCTGACGTAGAAAAATTTTATGTCAAAGGACAATCAGCTGCTGGTACGCGGGTAAGAAAAGGCTTGAGCGAACTTAAAAAAATGGCTCAAGAAATGCGTGACGAAGTTCAACAAATTAAAATGCAAAGAAAATCGCAGAAAGGCTGAAGAACTTTCATGTTTTTAAGCTGTCTAAAGGTTTAAAATTTTTTTTAATATTTAGGCAGCTTTTTAATTTGATTCCTGTTTGCCAAAATACAAAAAATGATTTTCCATACAGTTAAATTGTTATATCTCTTTTTTCTATTAATCAATTCATTAAATTCTGTACCCCATAAATTTGTTAATGGTAATAATTATTTAACTTCATCAGATTCATCGGTTACTATAAAGGTAAGTGCCGTTGGCGATTTGATGTGCCATTCAAGTCAGCTTAATTATGCTAGAGTGAAAAAGGATAGTTTTGATTTTAAACCTGTATTTAGATATGTACGAAAATATTTAATACACTCCGATTTAACTTTGGGTAATATTGAGACTGTTTTTGCAGGCAATGGGAAAAAATATAGCGGATATCCGAAATTTAATACACCTGATGCCTTTATTAAAGCTTTGCAATATACCGGTTTTGATGTTTTGTTTACTGCTAATAATCATGCATTAGATCAAGGTAAAAGGGGACTGTTACGTTCATATAAAGAAATTGAAAAACATGGGATTGTCCCTATCGGTTCTTATATCGATTCAACCATTAAAAATTCGATTAGAATAATTAATGTTAAAGGAATAAAAATCGCATTTCTTGCGTATTCTTATGCTAGTAATGTTAATTATTTAAATAATGATCAATGGGGAATTAATCGCATAAACAAAAAAAAGATAAAAAAAGATATACTAAAAGCTAAAAAATTAAAACCGGACGTAATAATTGTATATTTTCATTTCGGCAAAGAATATGACACTAATGTTACGGCTTACCAAAAGCAAATTGTAAATTTTACATTTAATCAAGGGGCTGATATTATTTTAGGTAGTCATACTCACGTAATACAGCCGTTTGAATTTGTTAAAAAAAAATCAGGTATTTTCGATACGGGGTTTGTTGCTTATTCTTTAGGTAATTTTATTTCAAATCAAAGATGGAGATTTTCCGATAGCGGTGTAATCTTAAATTTTCAGATTACAAAAATTTTTTCTAGAGATTCTATATTTATTTCCGCAGTTAAATTTATTCCTACCTGGGTTTTTAAAGGGAAAACAAAAGAGGGGAAAGAATTCGTAATTTTACCATCCGAATTAGCTTTAACCGACAGCTTGCCTGCATTTATTACTCCGGCAGAAAAATTAAAGATGATTAGAAGTTATATTGATACAAAGAAAATTTTGACTAAGTATACAAATAAAATTAAGATTGATAGATTATTTACCGTACATAATTAAAAACTTGTTCTTTATTTTTTGAAGCATTCTCAATTCCCTATTTGTATTGCAATTTTATTTCGGTAACTAATAAAATTCATAATTTTTGAAATTTACATTTTTTACTTTAATAGCCTTTGTAATTACATTATTTTTACTGAATAAAAAGTTAGAAAGATGGGTAATTTATTGAATGTTTAAAGTCGGAAATTTAAATATTGAAAAAGCTTTACTATTAGCACCTATGGAAGATGTTTCAAACATAGCTTTCCGCAGACTTTGTAAAGAAATGGGAGCCGATATTGTTTACACTGAATTTGTTAATTCAGATGGTTTAATACGTTCGAACAAACGTACTTATAATAAAATGATTATTAC
>CAZXJG010000294.1:0-3080 GCA_964640985.1 uncultured Melioribacteraceae bacterium
AAATTGATTTTTTAATCCGGGAAAAACTAATCGAAGTTAAATACGGACGCGAAATCGAAGGAAAACAAAAGGCTTTTTTTGAACAATATCCTGCTAAAGAAAAAATAATTATTAAAGATGTTTATGAATTTTTAAACTTTTAAATATATAAAACAAGTCCATAAAGAATTTTATCCGCGGGGATAAATATTACCGGTAATGTTTTTCCATTGAATTAAAAAGTAGGTTATAATTTCTATTTTAGTAAATTTGAACAATTAAATTTTATACTATTTGATTTTAATTAAGTATTATTTTATGTCCACATATTATAGAATATTATCATTTGTTAAACCATATTGGAAACACCTCTCGTTATCGGTTATATTTACGATTTTTTACTCTTTATTAAGCGGTGCAACTGTATATTTAACAATACCTTTACTCGATACTCTCTTTAAAGAAGGGAGTAAAAATAGAGTTTTATTAAGTTCGGCTAAAGTATCCCATTCACCAAGTTTAATTCCGCAATGGGTTACAAACTTTTTCGATTCTATTATTGAAGCATTTAAACATTTTATTTTTAGCGGTAATGTAACGGAGGTTTTATTAAAAATATGTTTTTTAATCTTAATTACTTTCCTCGGTAAAAATATATTCGGCTACCTTCAAGCATATTTTTTAGCTTATGTAGAGCAGGGTGTAATAAGAGATATACGTAACACCGTGTACAAACATCTGCATAAATTACCGATGAGCTATTTTAAAAGTGAGAAAACAGGTAACTTGATTTCACGTATTACAAATGATGTAAATGTTGTACAGCAAAGCGTTGCGGTAGTATTTCTGAATTTAATTAGAGAACCGATCACAATTTTGGTATTTTTAGGAATTGCACTTTCTATCAGCGTAAAATTAACTCTTTTTTCTTTAGTTATTTTACCTTTCTCTATTGGTATTATTAGTTATATCGGTAAAATTTTACGTAAACAAAGCTCAATACTTCAACAAAAAATGGCGGATATTACAACCGTACTGCACGAGACAATTACAGGTGTGAAAATTGTTAAAGCATTTGGAATGGAAAATTACGAAAATAAAAAGTTCACTACGGAAACAAACAATTTTTTCAAAATAATTTTAAAGATGGTAAGAATTAGAAACGTTGCAAGTCCGACAACAGAATTTTTAAGTGTTCTTGTTGGAGTTGTAATGATCTATTACGGCGGTAAGTTAGTTTTACAAGAACACGTATTACGGGCAAGCGAATTTCTCGGTTTTCTTTTTGCAATATTTCAGTTAATGCCGCCCATAAAAGAATTAAGTAGCGTTAATAATCGTATTCAAGAATCGAGCGCCGCCGCCGATAGAATTTTTGAAATTTTAGATTCGGAACCGAATATTAAAAATTCTCCCAACTGTATCCCGTTTTCTGAATTTAAAAAATCAATTGAATTTAAAAACGTTAGTTTTCATTATGACGATTCAGATGAACTGATTTTGGAAAACATATCTTTCAAAGTAGAGAAAGGGAAAATAATTGCTTTGGTAGGCAGCAGCGGTGCAGGGAAAACTACACTTGTTGATCTGATTCCTCGTTTTTACGATCCTATTTCGGGTTCCATTTTTATTGACGATATTGAAATTAAAAAGATAAGAATTGAAGATTTAAGAAAACTTATGGGAATTGTTACCCAAGAAACCTTACTATTTAACGAAACGGTTAAAGATAATATTGCTTATGGATTAGAAAGTTTTGAAGACGACAAAATAATTGAAGCTGCAAAAGCAGCTAATGCTCACTCTTTTATCGTTAACCTTCCTAAGGGATATGAAACAATTGTCGGGGAAAGGGGTACAAAACTTTCCGGCGGCGAACGTCAACGTATTTCCATTGCACGTGCAATATTAAAAAATCCGCCTATAATGATTTTAGATGAAGCTACATCATCGTTAGATAACGAATCCGAAGTGTTGGTTCAAGAAGCTATTGAAAAATTAATGAATAAAAGAACAACATTCGTTATTGCCCACAGACTTTCAACAATACGGAATGCAGATAGAATATTAGTATTGGATAAAGGACAAATAGTTCAGGACGGTAAACATGAAGAGTTATTAAAAAACAAAAAAGGTATTTACAAAAAACTATACGAATTACAATTTAGAAATGGACAATGAATTCTAATAATGACAGAGTGTTTTCAAGAAATAACAACAACAATATGAAAAAATTAACAAACAAAAAAATCCGTGAGAATCTGTAAACAATCTGTGGTTTATTATTCTTTTTTTTAACCACAGATTTCCGCTGCCGCCACCGACCACCCGGTGGCAAATAGTCTTCCGGAGTACGAAGCCTGCTTGCTTTCAAAATGTGATTAAAGCCGTTGTGAGAGTTTATTTTCCGCCGACACGTCCCCATTTGCCCCAACAAAGAGAACCAAGATAGAAAGGAATATCAGCGGGAATTTTGATTGTCGTTGAAGGAGAATAATAATTGACTTTATTATAAAATTCAGAACTCCTGACTCATCGAAAATTAAACTGTCTCAGTTTTTCTGGTGTATCGTAATTATATTTCAAAATCATCTATTTTACTACCTATTAGCAATTAAAGTTATTATTCTGCCCCCAAGATTACGACATTTTTATTAACGAACTAAATTTGTGAATATACAGTTTTTGAATCGTATTCAAACTATGGGTCAGGAGTTCTGAAATTAGCTGCGGTAGGAAAACTCGAAAATTTATTCCAATCATACAATCAACCAATCATACAACCAAGCACCTTTAATTTCGGAAATCTCAATATTTGTTTTTTATTTTGTTATCTATCACGGTACGACCGTAACAGCCATTAAAAAAGCAAGGAACTCAACAAAAATTACTCTGTAAAATTATAAATTATATTTTGTTAGAATCAACTTTTTATACCGTCAAACTTTTCAACCAATCGCCGGTACGTAATAGATTAATGTTTTTTATCGTCTCTTCCTGAGGAAGATTATGCACAAGTTGAATGAACTCGGCATCGGGGAAACGGGTGGAAAAGTAAACTAATGAAGCTGCAGGCTTTCGATCGGAAAGTTTAACTTCAA
>CAZXJG010000295.1:0-3060 GCA_964640985.1 uncultured Melioribacteraceae bacterium
TTACACACCAAACGACGGGGATGATGGCGTTTGTAGTGGCGGCGGAGGAGGAGGCAGCTTCGGAGGATTTAGCGGCGGAGGCGGCGGCTTTGGCGGAGGCGGAGCCAGTGGTAGCTGGTAGTAGTAAATTCCGTTTTTAATTAAATCATTTTTATTCTGATAATTTAAATAATGATTTTCAAAATATAAATTCCGATATTAGCGGATATGAAATTCCAATTATTGTTACAATTAACTGAATTTTAAATTATTCCAAAGGAGTTTTACAATGGCGATAATGATAACTGATGAATGTATTAATTGTGGTGCTTGCGAACCTGAATGTCCCAATACGGCTATCTATGAAGGCGGTTCAGAGTGGGAATTAAGTGATCAAACTTATGGAGAAGGCGATCCTGCTCCTTCAGGCGCCACTGGATTTTATTCAGATGAGTTTTTTTACATTGTACCAGATAAATGTACAGAATGCAAAGGCTTTCACGATGAACCCCAATGTGCTGCAGTTTGTCCTGTAGATTGTTGTATACCTGATCCAAATCATGTTGAAGATGAAGCTACCTTATTAGAAAGGAAAGAACAACTAGATCAACTTGGAAGGTAAATAAACAATATTTGACAATTGAATCGTTATATTAACCGGAAGAATCTTTCTTTAATTGATTTTTCCGGTTTTTGTTTTTCACTCAATTTTTTTAAGACAGTATTTTATCTCTATTTTATAAAAACCGGATTAGGTAGATGCCTAAAGAAAAAAGCTTTTCATCATTTAAAGAAATTGTTCAAGCTATGGGACTGGTTTTTGGCGATATCGGAACCAGTCCTATTTATACGTTAACTGTAATTTTTGTCCTTACCAAACCAACTCCCGCAAATTTGATGGGCGTATCATCACTAATTTTTTGGACACTTGTTATTTTAGTTACTGTCGAATACAGTTGGTTGGCAATGAGTTTGAGTATTAAAGGTGAGGGCGGTATTATTGTTTTAAGAGAAATTCTTGCCGCCAAAGTAAAAAAAGGAAGGAAAGCTGCTTTTGTTGGATTTATCGGATTTATAGGCGTCTCTTTATTAATGGGCGACGGTGTGATTACACCGGCAATTAGTATTTTGTCTGCCGTTGAAGGATTAAAGTTAATTCCCGGTTTGGGAAATATTTCTGTAACTACCATTATTATTGTTACAAGTATAATAACTATTCTATTATTTTCATTTCAATATAAAGGAACCGATAAAGTATCTACTTCTTTTGGTCCAATAATGGTTATATGGTTTTCCGCATTATTGCTTTCGGGAATTTATTCATTATTTTACTATCCTCAAATACTATTAGCTATTAATCCTTATTATGCAGTTAAATTTATGGCACATAACGGATTAGCAGGATTTTTTGTGTTAAGTGAAGTGATATTGTGCGCAACTGGGGGTGAAGCTCTTTATGCCGATATGGGACATTTAGGAAGAAAACCGATTGAGCATGCATGGCATTTTGTTTTTTTCGCTTTAATAATTAATTATTTCGGTCAAGGCGCTTTTATGATGACACATCATGTTACCGATTTTGTGTTATTTTCTATGATCAGGTCTATAGCCGATATTTTTTATGTACCTTTCTTAATCTTAACATTATTTGCTACAATTATCGCTTCACAAGCAATGATTAGTGCTATTATGTCGCTTGTTTATCAAGGCATTACTACTCACGTTTTCCCTCTTATGAAAGTGAAATACACATCCAGTCATCTTAAATCACAAATTTACCTTGGCGGAGTAAATTGGGCATTGCTTATTGCAGTATTATTTATGATCCTATTATTCAGAAAATCGGAAAACCTTGCAGCCGCTTATGGACTTGCCGTTACAATCACAATGACAATCAGCGCTATGTTTATGATTTGGATTTTTAAATTGAAAAACAATAAAGTAAAAATGTCGGCCGCAGTTATTGTATTTATAACTGATTTGTTCTTTTTACTTGCCGTTACAAATAAACTTCACGAAGGCGGATTTTGGTCTTTAATTATAGCAGCAATTCCTTTTGGAATTATATATTTATGGTCTAAAGGCGGTAAAGCGATGCATAAATCTTTTAGATCCCTGCCGATTGATACTTTTATTCTCAGCTTTGAACAAATATATAAAGTTGGGAATAATATTAAAGGCACGGCGCTTTTCTTTGCAAGAAATTTAAATGAAATTCCACCATACGTTGCGCATTGTATTATTCGGGGTAATATAATTTATGAAAAAAATATTTTAGTATCGATAACTACTACCGATAACCCTTATGGCTTAACATTCAGAAAAATCGAGGAATTGGTACCCGGTTTATTTGGTATTGAAATACATACCGGATACATGGAAATACTTAATATTCCCAAACTATTAAAAGAAAACGGAATTAATGAAAAAGTTATTTTCTACGGTGTTGATGAAATTGTAACGAAAAAACCTTTCTTAAAAGTTTATGCATTTATGAAAAAGATAACACCTTCATTTGTAAGCTTTTACAAACTTCCGTACAATAAATTACATGGTGTTGTAACAAGGTTAGAATTATAATTTTTATTTAAATTAATTTTAATCTTTTAGTTGCATAAGTTGACTCCGTTTCATAAACCCAAACCGATAAAGCCGAAATATTCTCAGGCAGACCGGCACTTTTTATTTTTTCAAGAAAATAATCACAAATATTTTCTGCAGTAGCGTAATAATTTACGATTTCCATTTTAGAATTAAGAGATTTTAACGCATCAATTAATTCGGTATCATCTTTAGTTACCATAAAAGAATGATCTAAATTATCAACAATCGGCATTACAATAGCTTTTACATCATAATAATCAATCAGCATTCCGTCTTCGTTTTTATCACCTTCAAATTCTACGAGAACTTTATACGAATGACCATGTAAATTTCTACACTTCCCTTTGTGATTAGGAAGCCTATGCCCCATCTCCCATCTAAATTCTTTTGCTATTTTCATTATACACCTCTTTTTTTCGGATTCCATATATATTTATGCATTTGTAATTGGAAACGCACTTTTAACTTGTCTTCCAA
>CAZXJG010000296.1:0-3030 GCA_964640985.1 uncultured Melioribacteraceae bacterium
TCTCGTGGCTCGCTCAGTGGCTTCGGTTATAGTTTTGTGTGAGTTGTAAGGAAAAAAATGGGCAATCGTTATTTTTATTTTGCTAATGGGAGTGAATATAGCATGTCTGCCAATTTAACGATTCTCTCCGCTGGTATTATTCTACGGAAACGTCTTATTTCTACTGCACTACGATTGGAACTGAAATTTTTTATAACTTTCCCATAATCTTGCCAAAGAGGATCTTGTATATTTTTTTTAATTAAAAATGTAACAAATTTCAATCCATCTTGAGAAAGTGCATTTGTATTTTTTGCTAACGCAATCACATATTGAGAATCAACATGATCTTTCTTTAATTTAAGAGTTATTTTTTCTGGCGATTCATTCAAAAGTTGATAAATTAAATTATAAAAATCTATAAAAATCTCTTTTTCTTCATCCATGTCTTTTAATCTTTGCGTTCTTGGATTCTTTATACCAATTTTTTCTTTTTGTAATTTACTAATTTCTTTCATTATGAATTTATGATCTTTTCCAGAGTTTAACAATTTTAATAATTTTTCTTTTTCTTCCCCTTGTAATTTATATTTTTTATTATCGAAAAAAGGCATTGCCTCACGAAAAGAAGTAAAACTTTTTAAATTCGGCAAAGCTTCTTTAATTTGTGTTTTTAAAAGAAAAATATTTCTGATTCTATGACATCTATTTTGAAATTCTCTCGTGATATAACTTTTTTGAGCAATATTCTTTGATCCCTCAGATTTTCCATATACTTTCCAAAAAAGAGCATGTGGGGCAATGTCGTTTTCTTTAATAAAGTTTTTTAAAATATCACCAATATCCCACATAATTCCAAGAGCATTCGTCCCAGAAATGGTTTTGTTTTGCTGTTTGTACTGATTGTACAAAGGTGTTATTTTTTGTATAAGTGAGTTTATTTCCATTTTTTATTCGTTAAAGTCAGATAAATTGTGCCCAGCTAAATCTTTAACCATTTCTTCAAATTGGTAAATGAATTCAACGAGATTTTCAAAGAGTCGTTTATTGTACTCTGGTTGTCCGTGTCGTGTTTGCAATTTATCTTTATAATGAACCGTTATTTCTCCTGCTAAGTATGTGATAAGTCTTTGTGAAATTTTTGGCTCTTTTGCTCGTGTTCTATCGACTCTACTTTCAAAATCTTTATGCTCTTTGAAAATACGAATAGTTCCATCGATTAGTTGAGAACGAATAGGTTTATCGGTTTCTCCATCAATAATTTCTCCATCAACAAATTTTATGTCAAAACCACTTTTCTTTTTTTCGCCACCTTTAAAGCCAGTGTCTTCAAAAGGATTTTCTGCTTCTTTGTCTGAGGCAAAATCGCCCTCGTCCTTTCCGCTAGAAATATCTTCTCCAGATTCTCCACTTGGACCAACACCTTCTCCTTCATTTTCTCCGCCCCAGCCATTATCACCAGTTCCACCACCTTCATCGCCTCGATCTTTTCCTCCGTGTCCTTCGTCAAATGATTGTCCCGAACCGCCTTTTTGTAAATTTATATCATTCCCAGATAAATGTTCGGTACGAAAATTCATCGCATCAATTCTGGCAAGTTTTGATAAAACTTTGTTGAGTCTGTCTTCCAAAGCTTGATAATGTTGCGCTGCAGTTTCTTTATTTACATCTCGTATAACTTCCAAAATTAACGGTTCCAATTCTTCAAGTGCATTAAAAAGTGCTTTTGATTCATCGTTATTTTTAAAGTCATTACGGGCAATTGTCGGCTCTAAATAATCGGATAAATCAATAAATCCCGTCATGTTAGGATGCCCCCAAATATCGCCTTTGCGTTTCGACTTAAATTGTTTTATATCTTTTATTTCTGCAATTCTTCTTCCTTTCACAATAAAAATCGGAGGCTTGTTTATTGTCTTACCTTTAATGACTTTCAGAAAAATACGAATTGGCTTTGGAATAGTCAATTTTATTTCTGCTGGATACTTTCTACCTTTCATATAACGCAATTCTGTCAGGTCTTCTTGATACAATTCACCATCATGTTGATCATAATTAAAAGGTTGACAGACACATTCTTCATTGTTTCGTTCGTCTATAAGTTTTATTTGTAAGTTTTTACGAGCAAGCAAAAGTTCAAAATGTTTTTCTATTTCATTCTTAATTTCACTAAAATTAATCTGTTTCCACATACTCTTTTCGAATACGGACAAAGTCACTTTTGTTCCTGATGAATGAGAATAATTCGTAAATTCTGGATCAGGAAAACTAACATCTTCTTGGTGATCTGCATCAAATTTTGATCTTTCGATAGGAATCATTTGAGCATTTTTATCTTCTTGTAATTTAGAAATTATTTCTAATTTTTTGCATGCTGCCATGAAAGAATAGATACCGTATCCAAATTGACCATTTGTCCATGGTTGGGCTTTCTTATCCGAGTTGCCGATACTTTGAACAACTTTTGTAAAATTGGTAATTCCGAAACAATTGTCTTTAACCACTACACTTTTATCTTTTATTGTAAGCGTGATAGTAATATCTTTTCTGTACGAATTTGTTTCTGAATCAAAAAAATTTTCTGCGCTATCAATGGAATTATCAATGTATTCCATAAAAATACGGTTTGTATCATTGTACAAACTTGCAATAGAAGGAATTATTCTCGGAGATATGTGTAATGGTATGCTCATAATTTAAATTTTTTAGATTTAGTAAAGTGAAATTTTGCCTTTGTGTTTCTGGCTGCCTTATCTATTTCGGAAAAAATTTTGCTAATCTCAGCCTCTGTATATTCGTAAGCGCTTCTATTTGAGCAGTTACCCAAAATTTTTAACTTTTTTAGAACAACATTTGTTCTTTGTGTGGCTAAGCGCTTGAAACGCTCGCGTTTTTCTGTTTCTTTGGTCATATAGTGTAAGTAATGTTTATATTTGTAAGTATAGTCGCTATTTATATAATGTCAACACTTTTACTGTGGACAATTTGTGAACTATGTAGCGAATCCACAAAAACCAAAATTTTGCCTTTGCGTTTTTATCCTTTTTTTCG
>CAZXJG010000297.1:0-3024 GCA_964640985.1 uncultured Melioribacteraceae bacterium
CTTCATATAATTAATAATATCATCCAATGAATTGTTATTTTCATTAAAATATTTGACACAACTAAATGGGACAATCTTTATTGCGAAAATGTTCTTAAATCTGTTTTTGAAATCGGTTACGGCAAAAAGAAATCATCCGGTTATGGTCAATTTGAAATTATTGGTGATTTTGAAGAATATAAAGGTTTTAAAGAACCGAGCAAATCAAACGGATTTGTTAGTCTCAGTCAATATTTACCTTCCGATAAAGATAAAATTACTGACGCTTATTATGATATTAATGTGAAATACGGAAAATTCGGTGAAGAAAAGTCAAGCTCGCAAAATCCATTTAAGCCGCCGATGCTTTTGATGAAACCGGGAAGTTGCTTTAAAACCGATGAACAAAAAAGTTTCTATGGTAGAGTTATTAAAGGATTTAGAGATTATCAACCGAATGCTATCCACAACGGAATTGCATTTACATTAAGATGTAAATTTAAAAATTCTTTTGTATTTTAAGTTATGAACGACAAAAAGAAAAAAGTATACCATCCCGTTATCCCGATACTTTGCATAAAGCATTAAGAGAATTTCGAAAGAGTGAGACAACAAAATTACTTGAACAAACAAAAGGACTAATTAAGTGGCTGAAAAAGAAATTGAAAAAATAAAAAACGAAATAAGTTTATTTGCAAATAGTAAAAAAATATCTATTGATAAAATAGTTCTTTTCGGTTCACAGATAATGGGTACGGCCAATAAGGAAAGCGATATCGATTTATTGCTTGTTTCAAAAGATTTTGCAAATAAATCTTATTCACAAAGAATTAAAAAATTATTAGGACTAAATAGACGTTTGGTAAAACTAACAAACAAACCTTTCGACATACTTTACTATTCCGATGAAGAATGGGAAAACTCATCTTCGCTGATGATACAAGAAGCAAAGGAACACGGAAAAGTAATTTATGAGAATTGAGCTGACCGCAAATTTTGTAAAACTTATTTGCAGCGAAATAAATAAGATTTACTTATGGAAGTTTGTAAAAATATTGCTATATTATGTACACGAATTTGTACATAATAGTTTAAAGGCAAAAACTATGCTTACAGCAACAATCTCGGAATTCAGAAGAAATATGAAAAAATATTTCGATTCCATTGATGAAAATTTTGAAACATTAATTGTAAATCGCAGTAAAGATAAAGGCATTGTCGTAATGTCCCTCGAAGAATACAATTCATTGCTGGCTACTCAGCTCGAATTATCTTCTGCGACTAATATAGAAAGATTGGATTCTGCACTTGCAAAGTTCAAAAAAGGAAAATCATTCGAAAAAAAATTAATTGACGAATGAAATACAAATACCTTTTCGTAGAAGAATCTTGGGAAGATTACCTTTACTGGCAGAAAATAGATAAGAAAAAATTGAAGAGAATTAACGAACTTCTTAAAGATATTGCACGGCATCCATTTGAAGGCTTAGGTAAACCCGAACCTCTTAAACATAAGTATAGAGGACTTTGGTCACGCAGAATAACTGATGAACATAGATTAATTTATCAAATTAAAGCGGACGAAATAAGAATAATTAAATGCAGATTCCATTATGATTAGTAAAAAGGAACTGCAAATAAAAATCCGATTGGATTTTGGGCAAATTGAAATAATAAGGAGATTTGCATGATTGCACTTTCATTTTTAGGTGTTGGGAACTACGAAGAAACCGAATATAAATATCAACAACAAATTATTAAAACCAAATACTTCCCTTATGCTGTTTCCCAATTTGTGAAACTCGACAAGTTATTTGTTATAATGACTAAAAAAGCTGAAAAAACTCATGCTGCTTCATTAAAAAATATATGCGATTTTGAATCTATTAAAATTCCGGATGGTAAAAGCGAAGAAGAATTCTGGATAATATTTGATAAAATAACCGAAGTAATAAACGAAGGTGATGAGATTGTTTTTGATATTACTCATGGATTTCGTTCGCAACCTTTTATTGTTATCGTTTTGCTTCTCTACTTAAAAGCACTTAAAAATATAAAAATTAAAAATATACTTTATGGTGCTTTTGAAGCTAAAGATAAAAACAACATAACGCCGGTTTTTGAATTAAAACCTTTTATAGATTTAATTGACTGGTCTAATGCAGTGCACGAATTTATTGAAAATGGGAACATGAAATATTTCAATTCGCTGTTATCCAATATTCATAAAAATTCACACATAAATAAACTACGGGAACCTTCAAAAGAATTAAAAGGTGCAGGTGAAAACTTATCAAAACTGACCGATGCTTTTTCTACTATGCGTTTAGATGAAATATTTATTAACAGTTTTAATTTTAGTAAAAGAATTGAAAGGCTACAAACAGATTTAATCAATAACCCGCAGGCAAAACCATTCGGTAATTTAATAAATAAAATTTCTGAACAATTCTCTCTCATTACGGAAGCAGAAAATGACGTATTTTCGGAAAAAGGGATTGAAGCACAAAAATCAATTTTACAATGGTATATTGACACCGGGAAATATCAAAAAGCAATTACTCTTGCACGCGAATATATAGTTACAAAACATCTAATTGAGATTAATAACATTCTTGATGATAAAAAACTACTTGATAAAAATAATAGAGCATCAGCAGAACAGGAATTAGGCTCATTATTAAATTCTATCAAAAAAAGAAGAAAATTGTCTGCAAGAGAAAAAGATTTTGCAGAAGTTTGGAGTAAAATTACCGACTCTCGTAATGATATTAATCATGCCGGAATGAGAAAAAACCCTACTTCCTCCAAATGTTTAATTAAACAAATAAAAATAATTATCGAACAAATTATAAATTATTTCTAATGCTGATAAATCTTTCAAACCACCCGCAAGTATCATGGGGCAAAAAACAAATTACCACAGCAAAGAAATTATACGGTAACATAATCGATATTCAATTTCCTAAAATTGATTCAAATGGTAATGAAGAATATATTGATATACTAAGTGAAAAATATTTGAAATTACTTTTAGAATCAATT
>CAZXJG010000298.1:0-2990 GCA_964640985.1 uncultured Melioribacteraceae bacterium
AGATCAAGCGGCGATTTTAGTAAAAGGGTTCGCGGTTTATTACGGGATTACAAAAGATAAGCGAGTCAAAAATGAAATAAAAAACTTAAGTGATGGAATTGTAAAAATGCAGGTAGGCAACTTAAAACAACCGCCGTACTATGTTTTTTTAAGCTGGCAAAATAGTTGGCATCAGTGGGGTAACAGTCAAGCGGATGCATTAATCGATGTAGCCTATTTGTTTCACGACCGATCGTATTTAAAATATGCCGGCAGGGAAGTAAAATATTTTTATCCGTATTTATTAAACAATAGATTTTTCAACGATTTTGTTCTCGTTAATGATAATAACACTATAGTAATTAAGAAGCTGCATAAATATTCTCAAATTGCTTATGGTATACGGCCGATGGTATGGGCAAGTATCGGATTATATAAAATAACTAAAGATACTTCTGCGGCAATTATGGCAGGGAAAATTGCTTCCTGGTTGTTGGGAAATAATATTGCAGGCGCTCAAATGTATAATCTTAAGAACGGAATTTCTTTTGATGGAATAATTAACAAAAATGAAATTAATAAAAATTCCGGTGCAGAATCTACTATAGAGGCTTTATTAACAATCATAGAGGTTGAACAAAATCCGATCTCAAAAAAAATTTTATGGAATTATTATAATAAACATTCGGAAAAATAATACTCTTAAAATAAAAGGACAGAAAATTATGAAATATTATTTACATGATAATTGGAAGTGTAGAATTGATAAAGATTCCTATTCTAACTTGGCAAATAAGAAAATAATAAAATCTACTCAGTTAATAGAGGCTAATGTACCAGGTACAATTCATACAGACTTGCTTGAGGCGAAAATAATTCCCGATCCTTTTTATGCCGATAATGAACTAAAATTGAAATGGATAAATGAATCGGATTGGATATATCAAACTACATTCGACTTTCCAAATGATTTTAACAAAGACGAGCCTGTTTATCTCCATTTTGACGGACTTGATACGATTGCCGAAATTCATTTGAATAATAAACCGGTAGCCAAAACGGATAATATGTTTATTCAATATGAATTTGATATTACCGATATGCTCAATAAAAAGAAAAATAAATTGGAAATTAAATTTATTTCAGCCTTAAAATATGGGCGGTTACTTGAAGAAGAATATGGACACTTACCTGCATCTTTAAACCCTGAGAGGGTGTATATAAGAAAAGCTCAATATTCATTTGGATGGGATTGGGGTCCATCGTTTGCCACTTGTGGAATATATCGTCCTGTATATCTTTTACAGAAACCTAAAATAAATATAACTAATCTAAATTTCAGCACTATTTCAATTATGGATAACAAAGCGGTAGTAAAAATCAAAGGTGAAATTCAAAATCCTGAAAAGTCAGCATGCCTAATAAAAATTAAAATGGAGGGTGATTCAAAGCAATATGAAAAGTCGATAAATAATTCGGATTCATGTTGGATTGATACGGAAATAGAAATTGATGACCCTAAACTTTGGTATCCGAATAATTACGGTAAACAAAATTTGTATGAATTAAGCGTTCAAGCAATAGCCGATGGGGAAAATCAAACCGGCATTGTTAAAAGGAAGGTAGGAATACGAACCTTAAACTTAATTTTAGAGAATCATGGAAAACCTTCTTTTCATTTTGTTGTAAATGGCAAACCAATTTTTATTAAAGGAGCAAATTGGATTCCGAGTGATTCATTTCTTCCGAGAGTTTCGAATGAGAAATATTTGCAACTTTTAAATGGTGCGAAAAATGCCAACATGAATATGATTCGTGTTTGGGGAGGCGGGGTTTATGAGAATGATATGTTTTATGAAATTTGTGATGAATTAGGATTGTTAGTCTGGCAAGATTTTATGTTTGCATGTGCATCGTACCCTGAAAATGATGACTTTATTAAAAACGTGACCGAAGAAATAAAACAAAATGTGTATCGTTTGCAAACCCATCCGTCCATTGCAACTTGGTGCGGCAATAACGAAAATGAATGGTCATGGTATCAGGATAATAAAACCGATTACAAAGAAATGTCCGGATATAAAATTTATCATAAGATAATTCCTTCAATTTTACGTGAAGCGGATCCCGGGAGAGCTTATTGGGAATCGAGTCCTTTTGGAAATGAAGCAGACCCAAATTCAGAATTAAGCGGAAACAGGCACCAATGGCAAATCTGGAGCGGGTGGATGGATTATACAACGGTGAAAGATGATAATAGTTTGTTTGTTACCGAGTTTGGATTTCAAAGTCCGGCAAATTATAATACTTTTGCAAAAGTATTACCCAAAGACGAGCTTTATTCTCAAAGCCGTATTTTTGAATTTCATAATAAACAAATAGAAGGACCGGAAAGATTATTTAAATTTCTTTCTGCTCACTTACCGGTAAAAACAGAGTTGACGGATTTTATCTACCTTACACAGTTGAATCAAGGGCTGGCTTTGGAATATTCTTTGGAGCATTGGCAATCGAGATTCCCGGAAACTACCGGCACAATTATTTGGCAATTAAATGATTGTTGGCCTGTTTCAAGCTGGTCGTTAATTGATTTCGGCATTCAACCGAAACTATCTTATTTCATGGTTCGAAATTCTTTTTCATCCGTTTTGAGTAATTTCGTTCAAGATGGAAAAAGTCTTAAGATAATTGTTCAGAATAATAGTTTGGAAGAATTCCAAGGAGAATTACACGTAAAATATATTTCGCTTCCGAAGGGAAAAATTGAGAATATCAAAACAAAAAAATTAAAAATTAAGCCACTGTGTAAAAATTTGGTTATAAGTTTAATGCTGCCGGAGGATATTTTAAACGGAAAAGCCGTAATTATTTCTTCGTTATATAGTAAAAAAAATAAATTATTGCATAGGAATTTTTATAAAAATTATGAGTGGAAACATATTAAAATGCCAAAAGCAAAGATCGAATATGATTTTAAAAAACATAATCAAACTTTAGTAGTAAAAGCTGAT
>CAZXJG010000299.1:0-2944 GCA_964640985.1 uncultured Melioribacteraceae bacterium
CTGTTCCTATAAAGGGTTCAGGCTTTTTTGTGCTATCATCTTTGCGGAACTTCCGATATAATTGAGGACTAATAATGTTGAATACCTTATTAGAGCTGTTTATATCATTTTTTAAAATAGGAGCTTTTTCCTTTGGCGGAGCTTATTCTCTAATTCCATTAATCGAAAAGGAAGCTGTTCAAAATCATCATTGGCTTACTAACGGTGAGTTTATGAAAGTACTCGGAATGGTAGAGGTATTCCCCGGCGCAATTTCTATTAAATTTGCTACTTACACAGGTTATAAATCTGCCGGATTTCTTGGTGTTATTGTCGCTAATTTAGGAAATTTATTAGTACCCGCAACAATAATGATAATCATTTTTGTTTTTTATTCTAATTTTGAAAAAAATATTTACGTAGAAAAAGCTTTTAAAGGCGTAAAATTTGCCGTTGTAGGTATGGTTATCGGTATTATGTTTACCTATTTTTTTAAGAGTTCATTCGAATGGCAAAGTTTGATTTTCGTAGTAGTGGGACTTTTGCTGATAATCGTATTCAAACTTCATCCTGCTTATGTTGTTATAATTGAAGCTGTTTTAGCATTACTAATTTTATAGAAAACTTATGAGATTATTAATAGACAAATTTAATCGAATTCATAATTATCTTCGTATTTCTCTTACCGATAAATGCAATTTAAATTGTATTTATTGCAATCCCGAAAATGAGATATTCGAAAAACTTAAAATGCAGCATATATTAAATTATGAAGAACTTATCCGATTGATAAAAATATTTGTTGTTGATTTGGGAATTACAAAAATACGGCTAACAGGCGGTGAGCCGCTTGCCCGTAAAAACATTCTTTCCTTTTTCAGGTTGCTTGCAGAATTAAAAAGAAACTATCCCTTTGAACTTGGAATTACGACGAATGGAACACTTTTAGAAGATAAAATTTCCGAATTGAAGCAGCTTGGATTGAATAAAATTAATATTAGTCTCGACACACTTAACCCGGGAAAATATAAAAAAATTACCGGCAAAGATGAATTTAAAACCGTACTTAATTCAATTCTATTGGCAGAGAAGCTTGGATTTTCACCCGTTAAAATTAATACGGTAATTATGAAAGGGATAAATGATGATGAGATAATTGATTTGGTTGAATTTGTAAAAAAACGCGATTTTAATATCCGGTTTATTGAATATATGCCTTTTACCAGTAATGGCTGGAACGACGAATTGTTTATTAGTTCGGAAGAGATAAAAAAACTTGTTGAGTTGAATTATGAATTACGAGAATTAAAAAACGGCAAAATAAACGTTGCAAAAGATTTTCAAATTGTCGGTTGTAAAGGAAAGGTAAGTTTTATCAGTTCAATATCAAATCATTTTTGCGATAGCTGTAACCGGTTACGAATTACTGCGGAGGGGAATTTAAAACTTTGTCTTTTTTCTCCTCAGGATAAAGAAATCTCTTTAAAATATTATTTGCGTTCGGAAAGTTATTCCGATAACTACATAGCGCAGGTAATATTGGATTCCCTTCAACTAAAAAAATTAAAACATCCTGAAATAGAAGAACTGCTTGAAATTGATCAAAATAATATGTTAAGAATTGGAGGATAAAAATGGGAAAGTTGACTCACGTAGATCAAACGGGGAAAGCCGATATGGTTGATGTTTCGGCAAAAACCGACAATTTACGTACTGCCGAAGCTTACTGTGAGGTTGTTGTTTCTGAAAAACTTTTCGATTTGATTAAAGAAAATAAATTGGGAAAGGGAGACGTTCTTACGGTTGCGAAAATAGCCGGTATTCAAGCAGCAAAAAAAACTTCCGAATTAATCCCTTTATGTCATAACATTTTTATTACCAAAGTTGATGTAAATTTAATATTAGATGAAGAAACGAAGAGTATAAAAATAAAATCATTTGCAAAAACCGTTTCAAAAACGGGAATTGAAATGGAAGCGCTTACGGCTGTTTCCGTTGCCGCACTTACAATTTATGATATGTGTAAAGCTGTTGAAAAAACAATTAAAATAAAAGATATTCATCTGCTTTCTAAAACTGGAGGTAAAAGCGGGAATTATACATTTTATAAGGAAACATAATGAAGACTTTAGAATCATTTGAAATAAAGGAGAAAAAGAAGGTAAAACGAACAAGCGGTAGAATAACTGCAATTTCAATAAGTAAAAAGAAGGGTATTCCGAAATCGAATGTTCCCTTTGCAAATCTTATTGCCGATTGGGGTATAGAAGGCGATGTACACGCCGGTAAATGGCACAGACAAGTAAGTTTTCTTGCAATAGAAAGCATTAATAAAATGCGTGTGAAATTACCGTCATTACGACCCGGTGCATTTGCCGAAAATATTACTACCGAGTTTATTGATATTCCACATTTAAAAATCGGGACAAAAGTTAGAATAGGTAATGAAGCTGAATTGGTGATAACACAAATCGGGAAAAAATGTCACGATAAATGCGCTATCTTTGCTATAGTTGGCGATTGTGTGATGCCGCGGGAAGGAATTTTTGCTAAAGTTATTCGCAGCGGGAAAATTTACACTAATGATAAAATTGAAATATTAAGTTAAAATTTGAGATCTTGAATTTTTCATTTGCAATTGGAATTTAAATAAACGGTAACAGGAGAAACAAAATGTTATCATATAATGAAGCGCTTGAAATAATTAAAGCGGCGACTGACGAATTGAAAAAAGAAATAATTGAAGTAAACCTTTTGGATTCTCTAAATTATGTTCTATCCGAAAATGTTTATGCAGATACAAACCAGCCTCTTTTTGATAATTCAGCAGTGGATGGATATGCTGTAAAATTTGATCCCAATGTTAGAGAATGGGAACTTATCGGAGAACTGCCGGCAGGTAATTATAAAGAGTACTCACTTACAAATTCAACAACAGTAAATATTATGACAGGCGGGAAAATAC
>CAZXJG010000300.1:0-2910 GCA_964640985.1 uncultured Melioribacteraceae bacterium
AAAATATCCTATAAAAAAATATTCGGGTCTTAATATAATTATTTATTTTACGTTTGAAAAATAAATTTAGAGTTAATTCAAAATAAAAATCCATTTCCTTTTTTATCCATTTTCTAATCTTCTTATAAAAACTATCAAAACATATTATAATAAGAAACAACTTTCACCACATTTAATTGATAGCAAAATTGTAATGCTCTATAAAAAAACAGATAAAAAAAGGCAGTATATACTGCCTTTTTTTAATAGTCAAACTTTCATTGATTTTGAAGCATACGGTAAAAGTTTTTCTCCAATAAAATTTATAACAGTATCAGCGATATACAAAAATCATTGCATACAAAATCAATCCGATTAAAATTATCCCTATTCCAAGGGCGGTAAATCCTAAAATTTTAATCCAATGTTCCTTTTCTTTTGATATAGGTCCAACAATCCTCAATTCAGGATTTTCACTCTCTAAAAGTTCCTTATATTCAAGGGGTTTATCATGTTTAAGTTCATCGAGAGAAACTCTTCCTGAAAAAATCACAGGGTCCATTGGAAATTTATCCGGACGGAAATGAGTATTAAAAAAGTGGATGGTAAAAATAAATCCAACAGCCAACAGCGCTTCATCACTATGAATAATAGTAACCACATTAATTACCCAGCCCGGCAGCAAATAGGTAAAAAATACAGGGAACCACAATATCAATCCTGAAACACCAATAATAAAGACACCCCAAAATACAGCAAAGTAGTCAAATTTTTCCCAATATGTAAATCGTCCGAATTCAGGTTTTTCTCCTTTCCCTATATACCATTTGAAATGCTGCCAAAACTGCTTTATATCATTAAGATTGAACATTATCGAGTTTTTGCTGAAAATAAATCTCAACCAAGATTTATCCGATTCTCGTTTAAACCGCAATAATTGTCGTAAATGAAAAGCAAACACACCGAGTAAAATTACGGCAGCTATCCGGTGCAGCACTCCGGTTACGCTAAATCCACCCAGAAAATGAGAAATAAATACTGCCCATTTCGTATAAGAAAACTTCAAAGTCATACCCGTTATTGCCAAAGTAAAAAAGCATAACAGCATTATAAGATGCATAATACGATATGATTTTGGAAAACGCAGATAATATTTTTCATGTTTGGAATATTTATATACTCGCCATTGTTCCCGTGTACGCCACAAACGCCACAACCATAAAATTGTATGAATAATAAAAAATGTTAACGTTCCTACTAAAAGAAAAGTCATAAACCAAAAAGTATAGAAAAGGTAAGGATATTTTTCTCTATTGTGATGAGTAGCGTGAGTTAAATAACCGGCAAACTCCCGGTGTGCTCCTACATGACATTTGCCGCAAGTTTTCACTACATTTGCATAACTCAAAGTTGAACGGGGATTATCGGGTGGAAGTATTTTATGAGTACCGTGGCAATCCCAGCATTTTGCCGCCCGCTTCTCACCTAATCGCGAAACTTGGCCGTGTACTGTTTTAAAGTAAGTTTTTGCTTCTTCTTCGTGACATTTCCCACATTTATACATCATCTTGGTACGAAAGCCTTTTATGGTAATTCTGGTAATATTATGGGAACTATGACAGGTTTCACAAACAGGTAGTTTCTTTTTAGTAATAACGTTGCCTGGCCAATGAATACTGCTTTTAAATTTATCTTCAATGCCCTTATGACATTTACCGCAAGTATCAGCCAAATGTTTTGGATTTACCGAAGACTCCGGATTTTTAGGAGAAAGTTGATGATGAGCCGTATGACAATCGGTACACTTTGCGGCTATCACCAAACCGCTTTCCAATAAACCTTTTCCGTGAACACTATGAATATAACTTTTTACAATATGATTATTATCACCAATCATTTTAGCTGCCGGTTTCCCCGCAGCATGACATTGACCGCACAATTTGGGAATATTAGTAGCAAAAGTTGGCGATGTAGGCCAAAGGTGACTTTGAGTTTTGTGTGGATTATGGCAAGTTAAACATTTCGGTGCATCCGGGTTTCCTTTAGCAGCCAATTTACCATGGATGCTTGTTTTATATTGCGCAACCACATCAGCATGACAAATACTGCAGTCAACTTTTTTTGTGATAGCAGCGCAGGGACGTTTTAAAATGCTTCTTACCTGACTATGACATTGAGCACAAGTTATTTTAGAGTGAGTTGAAGAATTATATGCTTTTTTGTTAACATAAAGTGAAACTATTCTGCCTTTTTTCGTCATAACAAGTTTTTTGTTCGAATGGCAGCGAAAACACTCTTTATTACCAACTCCTTTTAAATTAATAGGCGTAAGCCTTATTTTATGCGGCGGGTGACAATCGGTACAAGCAGGAATTTCGTGCGGCGCTTTTTCCCACAACTTTCCTTCTATAACTTTAACATGTACCTTTTCGATTCGCAAATGGCACTTTGTACATGTTTTAGCTACGTTTTTAGGATTAATACTCGATTCGGGATTATTATAATCTAAAATTAAATGTGCATTATGACATGAGGTACACACGGCCGTTACGGTAAGTCCCATTTTAAAAAGGCCTTGACCGTGAATACTTAACGAATAATTTTTTAAAATCTGTTTTTGAGGAATATTGTATTTCAACGATACTTTGGTACCTTCATGATGACATCTACCGCATAAAAGGGGAATGTTCATTTTAGATGTAGGTGAATTTGGATTTGCAGGAGATTGAATTTTATGATATCCATGACAGGTTATACAACTTGGTGCCAAAGGATCTCCTTTCAATGCAGCCCTTGCATGAACACTTTTTGATTGTCTGCTGACTTCCCGCGGATGGCACTTAGCACAAACCTTAATTTCTTTTGCTTCTGTATTAGGTCTACTTACATCATGTCCAACATGGCAGTTCGTACAACCGGCACGCGGTTTTT
>CAZXJG010000301.1:0-2907 GCA_964640985.1 uncultured Melioribacteraceae bacterium
AAACCCACTTCCTTATTCTCTTTGGTTCTTAAATAATTTAGTGAAATATTTTCTCCTTCCGCATCATAACGAAATTGAACATCCTTCAAAAGCGAAACGGCAACCGTGTTTTCAAGTTTTATTCCTTCATCACCATCAACATAAGAACTATCGTAAAAATATACTTTAGGCTCTTTAAGAATTGCTCTGGCGATATTTCTGTGGAATGGTCGAACGAGAAAAATAATATAAAGACCCTCTAAAATGGCGACATATTTTTTAACTGTGTTCGGTGATATTTGTAAATCTTCGGAAATAGCTTTGTAAGAAAGCGGGGAACCCGCCTTTGATCGCAATAAATCCAATAGCAATTTGATTGTCTTAATTTCTTGAATTTTACTGAATTCAAGAATGTCTTCACGGACCAAATCGGTGTAATATTGATTCTTCCAACGCGAGGCAAATTTTAATGCTTCTTCCCTCTTATTCTCAATGCTGAATAGAAACGGTTCGGGAAATCCTCCGAATGTGTTTAAATTATCGACAGCTCCGTACGGCGGCAAAATTTCTGCAACTTCTTTTACGGAAATCGGGTTTAGACGCAAATGCAAATATCTGCCTGCTAACGATTCACCGCTCTGCCTGAAAGTTTCCAATCTTGCGCTTCCTGTTATTAGAATGTGCTGTCCTTCCGGATGTGAATCGTATACACCTTTTAAAAATATTTTCCAATCCTTTTTTTTGTGAATTTCATCGAATATTAGTAAATCGGTATCGTAGCGCCAGGTCATATTATTGATAATTCTTCTGTCGTGTATGTTGTCGAAATTCAAATATTGAGAATTATCAAATTCTTTTGCTATTTGCTTAGCAAGAAAAGTTTTTCCGTGGAACATCCAAGTTAATCATTATTATCACATCTGTCCAAAATAAATTAAAAAGATAGTGAAATTAAATAAACCGGACAGATTCTACAGTAAGTTAAAAAAAATAATGCCACAGATTCACGAATTTTGATAGAGGAATTTTTTAATGGTTTTCGGATTTTATGCTGGAGGGATAAATGAATAACAGCTGTTGAAAATTACTTTGGTATAATAGATACTTTACTTAGAGTATCTACTATTAAACAAATAGCAACAGCCGATGTTCATTCATTTTGTAAGGGTTTATTATAGATTTTCTATTATTTTTTTTAATTTGCCTTGAATTGTTTCGGCAACCTCACCGAGGTTTTCATTTTCAACTGCCTGCATCGATGCAACCGGGTCCACTGCCGAAACTATTGTTTCGCCTTCATCATTGACATAAACAATTACATTGCACGGCAGCATCAGCCCGATTTGTTCTTCCGCTTGTAACGCTTTGTAAGCAAACGGCGGGTTGCAAGCACCGAGAATCTTATACGGTTTGAAATCGACATCCAATTTCTTCTTTAATGTCGCTTTAACATCAATCTCCGTTAAAATTCCAAATCCTTCTTCTTTCAAAGCTCCGGTTACTTTCTCAATTGCTTCTTCGTAAGTTAAGTCTACTTTTTTTGAAAATGCGTATGACATAATGTTTCTCCTTTTTTGCTTTGATTAAAATTTTATTTTTTAATATCAATTACCAATATCTAAATTTTATACATATTTTAATTATTATTAATTACAATTTCAATTTAATTAAATATCTTTAGTCCGATTTATACTTTAACAAAAATCCGTTATACTTTGTTGTGAATATTATACAATGGGTTTAAAAATATTATTATAGTATTGGCAGTTAAATCCTTGTTTTTTTTGCCTGGCCAGTGTAATTTTTTTTATTACACTGGGTAAAGAAATTAAGGCGAAATAATATTTTATTGTCCGGCAACTGCCGGATTGAATAAAATTGACCCAATTAGATAACCATAATAAATTCTTATTATTTGTTAAAATAATGTATCTAACGGAGTCAATTAGAAATTGAAAAAAAGAAGTAATTTTTTGCCTATCGGTAGGCATGAAAAATCAATTCTAACTTCTAATTTCAAGCTTGCGGCTTGCCACATTAGGGCATCTTTCCCCGATGCATTTTATCGGGGCTTCGAGATGAATCCTTTATAACGTTATATGCTATGCTGAATTTCTTAGTTCTTTGTCAATCCTTTCTTTTAATATTATTTTTATCAAAGATTGATATGGAACATCTCGTTTATGTGCAATGATTTTGATGTCGTTCAGTAAGAATTCAGGAAGTCTTAAGGAAATTGTCTTTGTCGATGGTTTTAACTTGGGAAAAGAAGCTAACTTCGATTTATCCCAGTCAATAAATTCTGATGAATCATTATTAGACCAGAATTCTTTTTCTTCTTCTTCTTCACTCTTAAATTTCGGTATGTTTTTTAATTTCTTCATTATATATTTTTCTTTCCTTTTTAGTCATATCTCGTGCTGAAATAACTCTAATTAAATTTTTTTTAACAGTAAAAACAATAAATAATTTCCTATCTGATCCAGTGCGACCTAATACGAACCATCGTCATTCATTTTTTGAGTGTTTACTGTCATCTGCAACAATTAAAAGTTCATTAAAGAAAACTTCTTCACATTCACTATTTAAGACGTTGTGCTTCAGCCGGTTCTTTTCAATATTGCCTTTGTCCCAGAAGCAAACAAAGTCATTGAATTCGACTTAAATTCTTCAAATGAAATGTTATTAGTATAGGATACAATCTCTAAAATCGCATCGTTAATATGCTGAAGCCTTACCCTATCGCCTAAACTATTTTTTATAAATCAAATATTTGTCGTTTTCAATAAATGGATAAATATATTTTGAAACTGCTTTTGCAGAAAGAAGGTCAACCTTGTGGTGAAGTAAATCTTGGAGGTCTAATTGCATTTGAACAAACTCGAGACCAATTAGTTTTGAATAATCTAATTCAACAAGAATATCAAT
>CAZXJG010000302.1:0-2897 GCA_964640985.1 uncultured Melioribacteraceae bacterium
GATTTGTTTTCGGGTAAATTATTCATCGTTTTTAACCTTAAAAATTTTCAATACATCATTAAAAGACTTCAAGTTGCCTTTTATTTCGTCCCATTTTTCTTGTTTTATATAAACCGGTGTATAAGTATATTTGTCTTGTGATTTATTTACATCATTACACAAAATTGCAAGACGCTTGATTTTACGAATATCGTCCAAATCTTCACGCCCCTTTGTTTCAACAATACAAAAAGTGTTTTCGGCTGTTTTAACAAAAAAGTCGGGATAATATTCACGGATATTTCCGTCTTGGGCTTGGTATTCCATTTTGAAGTTAATGCCGCCTTCTCCCATTGTGTTTTTTGCGTAAGAAATTACATCATTAAAACGGTTTTCCATAAAAGCGACAAATTCCAATTCAAAAGGATTGTCCCCTATAATTTTATTAAACACCGATTTCTTTGGCACAAGAAAGGCTTGATTGGGTGCAACTTTGGGTTTTGCGGTTTTCAATGAAATATAATTTTTAATTTCTGCTGTTCCTTTGTCGCTTACAGTTAATTCGTCAATAGCCTTTTTGAAAGTTGATTTTAATATCTCTTTTGTTTCAATTTCCGAAAGATTTCTTAATGTTTGCGGGTCACTTAATTCTACCTCTTTTGTAAAGAGTTCGTATTTAATAAAACTTTCAACTTTGGGATAAAAAATATTAAAACCGCTAATTAAACGACTCTCTTTAAGAATTGCAGAAGTGAAAAAACCAATAACATTTCGATAATCAGGAATCGTATCTTTAAATTCTGTCTTATGCGAAAATCCGCCTTCAATATCGGTAAATATAATTTCTTTTAATTCGTTTTCTTTGAATTGTTTTAAAGGCACTTTTTTGTTGTTGAATTTATTTACATCAATCAATTCAAGATTTTTAAATTCCCTGTATATTCTCGGACTTAATTGAGGCAGCGGAATATCCAGTTCATCAAGATTTTTATTCGGATTTTCTTTATCAACTTCGATGATTATAGGTGTTTTGCCTTTCGAACCTTTACCCATAGGACTGTATTGAAATTCTACGCCTTCAGTTTTCAGGCTTTCAACAAATTCCAAAAATGCCGGTGTTCCGACTACAACAAGTTGTTCCGGCGTGTTGAAATCAAACATTTTCCGCAAACCTCTGCCGATAGTCTGTTCGGGTAGAATTTTTGAATCTGCTCCAAAAGGACGAAGTCCGACGACAGTTGCAACATTCCTTACATCCCAACCTTCACGCAGCATTAATACGGAAACTACCGCTTTATATGGCGAATCGTCTTTATCAATTGAATCCGCTGCTTTGCGCAGTTTTTCCAACTCTTCTTTATCTTTTTTGTTTGATCTGTTTTCTTTTATTTCGCCCGATTTGTTTGTATGAATAGTTAAAACTGCATTTTTTAGTTTGGGATAAGTTGTTTCAAGAAATTCAGCTGCTTGGTCGGCTTCTTTTGTGCTCATTGTCATAATAAACAAAATAGGCACTTTGTGATTTTTTAACTCTTCATATTGTTTTTCCCATTCTAAATAACCAAGATGTATGTAATCTCTGTATCTTTCAATAAAATCATTTGATTCCTTTTCTTGAATTTTCTGCCGTGAAACTTCATCGGGCAAGACAGGTGATTTTACTACATTTTGTTTTATGGCTTCGACAAGCGGGTAATCGCAAATTGTTTGGACAAAAATAGCTCCGTTGTTATGCTTTGGGGTTGCAGAAAAATCTGTTTGTAGTGAAACACCGGTTCCGTTTTTTAATTTTAATTTGTTACTAACATCCTCAATGCTTTTAAACCAAGCCAAAGAGCTGTCGTGTATGTGATGAGCTTCATCGTTTAAAACAACGAGATCTTTAATTTTATCGCTTCTTAAAATTTTACCCAAATCCAACCCTTTTGATGTATCTGCATCCGCTTTGGGTTTTGCACCGAGAAATATATCTTCAAATGTTTGTTCGGGATTTTCATTTAGAAATACCCTGTGAATGTTGGTTAGAAAAATATTGCCTGATTCTGTTATCGGTTTTAGTTCATCTTGAATATGTAAAGTGAGTTGAAAATCATTTTTCCAGTCTCTGTCATCAAATCCGTTATCGGGGATAAATGGTTCTTCAAAAAACATTTTTAAACCGTCAAAGTCTTTTCGTAAACGATTTAGAACAATTATGTTAGGTGCAATTACCAGAAAATTTTTGGATAAGGGGCTTTCTGTTTCATAAAGTTTATGAAAGTAACTCCACACCAAAGTTAAAGCCATTACTTTCGTTTTTCCTGCACCGGTTGCCATTTTAATTACATATCTTGTCCAATTTTCATCAAACATTCCTGTGCTGACACGATTTGACGAATCAAATCTCATTAATTCATATTTGTCTCTAGCTTTGACAACTTCAAAAAGATAAATAACAGATTCAACGGCTTCTCTTTGAGAAAAAAAGAAACCAAATTTATTTTGTTCTATAAAATGTTTTTGATTAAACCAAAAATTCATCAATGACTTTGAAGTTTCCGAAGCTCCGTCATAATTATTATCTCGCCATTTGGTTACAGCTAATCTAATTTTATAAACTAATGGCGGCAAAAGTTTTTCATAAGCATTTTGGAATAAATCCATTTGTTCTTGTGTCGGCGCCCATCTTTCATTGGGTTCCATGATTTTAAAAGGGTCTGAAAACTTCATAATATTTCCTTTTCTAATTTGTATTTATTCAAGCGTTGGTAAAAAGCATACTCTTTTGCAATTTCGGATTTGAGCGTTGGCTTTCCATTTAAATATTTTCTTGCAGCAAATTAATCATTCTGTTTTCCTCTGTTTTTTAGCTTGTGCAGAACGGTGAATATATGAGGCGTTGGGCGTTTTGAAATACCTAACTTTCAATTTACTATGTC
>CAZXJG010000303.1:0-2890 GCA_964640985.1 uncultured Melioribacteraceae bacterium
GCTTTCTTGCTATCACTGCGCAGCCCAAAAGGCGAAGATGCAATTCCATCATTCCATTTTTCCATTATTCCTTGTTCTCACGGCACAGTTTAGCTTTATCGAACGAAGCCGGATTTTCTATTCTTTTTGTATTGGTCTTTCTGTGTTAACCCCGTGAGATATGTAATTATCTAACGGGGTAAATCTGTGGTTCGGCTTTTCTTTTTTACCACAGATTCGCTCAGATTCAGGCACAGATTCTCACGGATTATAAATCGTTTTATTCCATTCAATCAATCATTCAATTCCAAACGGTTTCAATTTTTTAAGCTTAATCATTATTTCCATTTAAAGCTTCGCCACGTCAGTACCATATACTGAAATGCCTTGTTCATAGAGTGGAATAGAATGATTTATATATGATAGATTTATTCCGCCCCCTAAATTCAAAGTTAGTTAGCAGTATAACTTTGTAGTACTTTTGAACTTTTCTAAAAAAAAGACAAATTATACGAAGCACCCATCATAGATGGATTAATAAACCAAACTACTTGTGCTGCATAACCAAACTTAATTTTATTAATTTTTAATATTAAATAAAAATAAATAAAAATAAAAATTGCATTTAAAATATTTTATTTTTTTTCGAACCAACAAACATCCGTCCAAAACAATTAAATTATCTCTTGATAAAATTATATTTTCGTAGTGCTTTATTTTGCAATGCCGACACATCTTGGGTTTTAGCTCATTATACTTGTAGAAAGTAGAAAGTAGAAAGTAGAAAGTGAAAATTAAAATATTTGTTCCATCTTCTGACTTTTAACTTGCGATTTATCACGCTATGATTAAAATTCTACTTCCCATTATTCCTTAATTCCACTATTCCATCATTCCATTTTTCCATTTTTCCTTGTTCTCACGGCACAGTTCAGCTTTATCGAACGAAGCCGGATTTCCTATTCTTTTTGTATTGGTCTTCCTGTGTTAACCCCGTGAGATATGTAATTATCTAACGGGGTAAATCGTTTTATTCCATTCAATCATTCTTAATACTCAGCACAATGCAGGAGATTTCTCCTCTCCCGACAAAAAACGCCGGGATTGAGGACATGACACTAAAATTGAAAATGGATAATGGACAATTGATGATTTTTAAGTCGATTTTAATATATCTTTTGCCTCAAGATGTTTTTAGATACTTCTCTCTATGAGTTGCATCTTGCTGATTTAGCGAACCTTCAAAATATACTAACTTTAATGGTCTTCTATTTTTTATAACAATTGGACTTTTCTTGTTTTCATTTAACTGCATTACTATTTTAAGAAAGGTCTATGGCCTGTTCAATAAGGAATTCTTTTATCTCTTTTTTAGAAGGACTTTTAGCAAAGTATTCTATTTCTTCACTATAATCTATATCATCAAAATAACTCAGTTGTGCCCTGAAAAGTTTTTCTGAAAACAGTTGTCCGTAAATATTTTCAGACACCTCAACAATTTGCTTTATCGAATAATGATCTTTAAGGATATAATATAAGTCAACATAATCCTTCCATTTAGAACGTCGTCCTAAGGCAAATGCCTTCATCGAAGCCAAATTTAATAAGTCCGGCAGTTTTATTATATTTTCAAATTTACAATTAACGGCCACAGGATATGGGTACTCAAAAAATGTAAACTTTACATCCTTTATTATTAGATTGAGCTGTTCTTCTACTCGCCTTGTAACATTAAATTGTTTGTTAATAGAAGAAACCTTGGTCATTATACGGTTTAAAACAAGCCTCCCTGATTTAAACATGTCGAAATCAATAGACCTTCTGTGCCCTAAATGAAGTGCTATTGCCGTACCCCCTACGAGATAGAACTCTCGATTAAACAGCTTAACCAATGGTAATAATTCAAGCTGGTTTTTGCTTAAAATCTCTTTGTGCATTTCGGTTAAGATAAAGTGTAAAAAAATTATAGATTTCAGGATAATAATTCATTTTTTTCCTTCCCTTAGCTCTTTGTAATATTCTAAGAGCATTGTTGTAACCAATCAATTCAATAAGACGCAGACCGTCCTCTAAGGTACCGTAGTTTAAGATGGTCTCTAACAATAATTCCAGGCTTATCTTCTCTTTTTTATCCTCCGGTGTGTACCAAAAAAAGCTCTCATGCTCCCGTATGAAGGTTTTTAATTGTTTATTATAAGTGATTTTCATTTATTAAATATACTCAATTTATCTATAGATTTTACTGAATTTTTTTATCATTTATCCTTTCTTTTCAAAAAATTATTCGTACTGATTTATTCAAAAACCCGTTGTATTTAAGTCGATTTTTAATATATCTTTTCCCTCAAGATGTTTCTAGATACTTTTCTCGATGTATAGCATCTTGCTTATTTTTGCATCCTTCAAAGTAAACGAGTTCCAAAGGTCGTCTGTTCTTGGTTGATTCCACTTCACCATTATTATGTTGTGCTAACCTAACTTTTAGATCTGATGTATAACCAGTATAAAACTTATTGTCTTTTTTGCTTTGTAAAATATAGATATAAAAGTAATTCATATAATTACTATCTAACGGGGTAAATCTGTGGTTTGGCTTTTCTTTTTTACCACAGATTCGCTCAGATTCAGACACAGATTCTCACGGATTATAAATTGTTTTATTCTATTAAATCAATCAATCTTAATACTCTGCACAATGCAGGAGATTTCTCTCCCGACAAAAAACGCCGGGATTGAGAACATTTTATAAATTAAGTATTAATCCAATACTTCCCAATAACCGCCTTTTGCAGATCCAATACGCTTTAAAAGATTTATTGCTTTTATTTAGATATATTTTCCTTTGTGATATACCCGCTTTTAAAGAAAGCATTGAAGTTGTTATTTTGCTATTTTGTTTCATTAAATTCAA
>CAZXJG010000304.1:0-2875 GCA_964640985.1 uncultured Melioribacteraceae bacterium
ACAACGACCCAAGATATACTTTTGAAACAAATTTAATGGGGACGGTTAATTATTTTGAGGCGGTTAGAAAGACGGATTCTGTTAAGGCTGCCATAAATATTACCAGTGACAAATGCTACCAAAATAATGAGTGGGTATGGGGATATCGGGAATCAGATCCCATGGGTGGAAAAGATCCTTATAGTGCCTCAAAAGGAGCTTCGGAAATAATCACTTCTTCCTACCTATCTTCATTCTTTTCTAATAAAGATACAGCAAATATTGCTTCGGCCCGTGCAGGAAATGTAATTGGAGGAGGCGATTGGGCAGAAAACAGAATTGTTCCTGATTTTTTTAGAGCAATACTCAATAAAGAAACTCTTAAAATCAGGTATCCCAAGGCAACAAGGCCATGGCAGCATGTTTTGGAACCTTTAAGTGGTTATTTGCTACTTGCTTCAAAACTATATAAGCAGGGTAAAAAATTCAGTGGGGGATGGAACTTTGGGCCTGTTGGAGACGCTCATTATACGGTTGAAGAGCTAATTTCTACTATGATTAAGATGATGAATAAAGGGAAATATGAGGCGATTGATAATCAACCACGGTTACATGAAGCACATCTTTTAAAACTGGATATTTCCAAAGCAATATATTTTTTAAACTGGAGGCCGACCCTGAATTTTAAAGAAACAGTTAAATTTACGGTAGATGGGTATAATATAGAATTAAGTAATAATGATATTTTTGCTTCACGAATTAAACAAATCAGAGATTTTACCCTATTGTCAAATGAGAGGAACAATTATATAAATTAAGGAATAAATGAAACCACAAGAAATCAGAAAAAAAATATTAGAACTAACAAAAGAATATTATAAAGAACGGTTCTCAAATAATACTTTTGAACCCGGAAAACAAAGGGTTAATTATGCAGGCAGGGTTTTTGATGAAAATGAATTAATCAACCTAATTGAATCTTCTCTTGATTTTTGGCTAACAGAAGGAAGATACTCAGAAGAATTTGCTGAAAAAATTGCCGACTTTCTGGATGTGGAAAATGTAATCCTCACAAACTCCGGTTCCTCTGCCAATTTATTGGCCTTCTCTGCCTTAACATCGAAAAAATTAGGAGACAGAAGATTACAACCCGGAGATGAAGTAATATCAGTAGCGGCAGGGTTTCCTGCCACGGTTACCCCTATCATTCAATATGGATTAATACCTGTTTTTGTGGATGTTGATATTCCTACTTATAACATTGATGTTGAAATGATGCGCAATGCAATTACTAACAAAACCAAAGCAATATTTTTAGCCCATACACTCGGTAATCCTTTTGATATTGATGCAATAATGGAAGTAGCAGAAAAATATAAACTATGGGTAATTGAAGACAATTGTGATGCTTTTGGTAGTAAATATAAGGGGAAATACACAGGAACTTTTGGCCATATATCTACCATCTCTTTTTATCCTGCCCACCACATTACAACAGGTGAGGGAGGAGCTGTAATTACTAAAGATGATAATCTTGCACGTATTATTAAATCATTTAGAGACTGGGGACGTGATTGTTATTGTGCCGGAGGAGAAAATAACACCTGTGGAAAACGATTTTCACAACAATTTGGCAGCCTTCCGTTTGGATATGATCATAAATATGTTTATTCAGAAATAGGCTATAACTTGAAAATGACCGATATGCAGGCGGCTATTGGTGCAGCACAGATGGATAAACTTGACTCCTTCTGCAATGCCAGAAAGAAAAATTTTGAGCGTTACAACTCAATATTTGGTAAATATCCTGAATATTTTATTCTTCCTGAAGCAACGGAGCATTCCGACCCCGCCTGGTTTAGTTATATTGTAACGGTAAAGGAAAATGCCCCGTTTAAGAGAGACGATATTACACGTTATTTAAATGTTAACTTAATTGAAACGCGCAATTTATTTGCAGGTAATGTTGTTCGCCAGCCAGCCTTTATAGATGAAAATTATAGAATCGCAGAACATCTTAACAACACAGACTTAATAATGAATAATACTTTTTTCCTGGGAACCTATCCGGGTAATACACAAGAAAAAATGGATTATATTGAATCTGTTTTGGATAATTTTATTAGCGAACAAAATGGCAATAGTTAAAAAATATAAGGCAACAGTTACCGGTATAAAAAATCCACTTAAGGATATTTATACCGTTACATTTACTACCGGCAAGAAGTTTAAATATAAACCGGGACAGTTTTTACATTTAGCTATTGACAACTATGATGGCGTTGGTCAATGGCCGGAGTCTCGTTGTTTCTCTATGCAAAGTAATCCTGACGATGAAACCATTAAAATAACTTATGCAGTAAAGGGAAGTTTTACTAAGGCAATGAAGAAAAGTTTAAGAACAGGTAAAGAAGTATGGCTGAAACTGCCTTATGGAGAACTGTTTACTCAAACTCACAATAAAAAAAACACAGTATTCATTGCAGGAGGAACCGGCATAACACCTTTTCTTTCCATGTTTAACAGTCAGGCGTTTCATGAATATATAAATCCCAAAATATATTTAGGTTTTCGTTCGAAAGAATATAATATTTACCAAAATGAATTAAACACAATTCGTAATCCAAACGCTAGTGTTATCATTTATTATGAGGATGAAGTTGGGGTAATTAATATTGATGAAATTTTTGTAAATAATGGTAAGCATTCAAGTTATTTTATCTCAGGACCTCCTTTAATGATTAAAAAATTTAAGCATCGTTTAATAGAATTGGGTCTGCAAAATAAAAAAATAATAACTGATGATTGGGAATAATAAAACAATATTAATTACTGGTATTAATGGCTTCTTAGGGAGTAATTTGGCAAAATATCTATCTAATGAATATAATGTTAT
>CAZXJG010000305.1:0-2836 GCA_964640985.1 uncultured Melioribacteraceae bacterium
ATTTAGTTTTTACTGTGGGATTTTTTGGATTATTTAATTTTATTGGATATGTAATTTTAAGGAAGAAGGTTGCCGAGAAAATTGGCTGGATTTCAAATGGATTTCAGATAGAACTGGGTTTGACTTCGTTGGGTATTGGTATATCAGGAATTTTATGTTATTGGTTTAGAGATGAATTTTGGATAGCCACAACTATACCTTTTTCTTCATTTCTTATAGGAGCAGGAATCTTGCATATATTTGAAATAGTAAAAAATAAAAACTATAACTCAGGTAATACATGGATAATTCTGCCTGATTTTCTAATGCCTTTTACTTTGATTGTACTTTTAATAATTAAATAATACACAGTAGCTAACAAAGGATCATAATGTATGCTGCGCCGGTAAATTGATGTAACCTGGCCACCATTTGATTTAGAAGATAGAAAACTTATTATTTTATTAACGGTATCAAAACTTTTAACTAAGTCCGTTCTTCTTTTTTTTGTTTCAATTTATTGCTCCATAACTTCAACAATTCCCTCCCACGTTTGCAAATTAGTAACAACCGATTTGATGTTAATCATTATGAACTCCTACACTATAGCAAGTTCAAGCAATATTCCCGTTTTACTCTGGAGTAAGTATGCGCTGTAACCGGATTGAACAGGGGGCAAAAATCGGTTTATGGTGAAAAAATTGATTAATTGATTTTATGAGGGAAAACGGGAAAACCTAAGTAGGTAACATAGTTGTATTGTTTCTTGAAATAAAATAATTGCCGAATGAAAAATAATATTGCATTTAATTAATGTGCAGATTATTTTAATCGGAGCAAATAATCCGTTTAATCCAATTTAATTCAAAATTTATTCCAAGGAGGGATATCTATGAAAAAAGTATACTTATTACTAAGTTTCGGCTTTTTTATATGGCTTTTATTCCCGGCTGAAACATCTGCACAAGCAAAAATTCCAACATCACTTTCAAAACAGACACAAGCATGTATTGAATGCCACGCAACTGAAACCAAAGCAATTTATCAAGAATGGGGAACCTCAAAGCATTATCGTGCAAATGTAGGGTGTTACGAATGTCATCAAGCAAATCCACAGGATGCCGATGCTATGGAGCATAATGGATATACAATCAGTATTATTGTTTCACCAAAAGATTGCGGTAGATGTCATACAAAAGAGGTAGCGGAATTTTCAGAAAGTCATCATGCAAAAGCCGGTTTAATTCTTGGTTCGTTAGATAATTTTCTTGCCGATATTGTTGAAGGGGATACCAATTTTTATGGCGGTTCGGCATTAACAGTAAGCGGGTGTTCACAATGCCATGGTTCTGTTGTTAAGGTTACGAAAAACGGCAGGCTTTCACCTGCAACTTGGCCAAACACCGGTATAGGTCGTTTTAATCCTGATGGTAGTGTCGGTTCTTGTACGGCTTGTCATCAAAGCCATGCATTTTCTGCAGCTCAGGCGTGAAGACCGGAAACTTGCGGTAAATGTCACTTGGGTCCTGACCACCCTCAAAAAGAAATTTATAACGAATCAAAACATGGTATTGCTTACCGTGCACACGTAAAAGATATGAATTTAACGGGTAGTAAATGGGTACTTGGCGAAGATTATACCGCTGCTCCCACTTGTGCTACTTGCCACATGTCTGCCGTGAGAACTAAAGACGGTGATTTTATGCCTGTTACTCACGATGTAGGTACAAGAATTAGTTGGAATAACAGACCTCCTGTATCTATTCGTCCCGAAATTTCCGATAAAAAACTTGGACTTAACAAAATGGCAAAAGTCAGCTGGAAAGTTAGAAGAGCAAATATGAAAAAGGTTTGTACGGTTTGTCATTCCAGCGATTATGTAAACAATTTTTATATACAGTATGACGGTGTGGTTAATTTATACGATTCTAAATTTGGTATTCCAGGCTCAAAATTGATGAAAATGTTATATAAATATAATTTGATTACATCAACCAAATTTGACGAGAAAATAGAATGGGTTTGGTTTGAAATATGGCATCATGCAGGGCGGCGTGCAAGACAAGGTGCCTCGATGATGGCGCCGGATTATACACACTGGCACGGACTTTTTGATGTTGCCCAAGATTGGTACACGGAGTTTATTCCCGAGTTAAGAGAAATAGCCGAAAAGAACTTGAAGTCGAATAACCCTGAAAAAGTTAAAGGTGCTGAAAAACTTGAGGGCGCTCTAACACAGCTTTTGAATAGCCCCGATCACCAATGGTATATTGGTAAAATGTCTGCAAAAGAGAAAGCAAAACGTAAAAAGGCTCAAGAACAATTTAAGAAAAGATATTCCGAATAATTTTTTAATGTAAAAACATTAAATGTAAAACATTTTAAATCCTTTCCGTTAATAATTGCGGGAAGGATTTTTAATTTTAAATTATCTTAAAATTTACGAATAAGCCAAATTATCAGTGATATAATTATGCTGATAATTATCATTGTTGTGATGGGGAAGAAGAATTTGAACCCCGGTTTATTGATAACAATATCACCGGGCAGTCTTCCAAAAGGTAGTTTACTAAGAAATTTCCAAAGTAATCCGATAATAATTAGAAAGGCACCTATTATTATAAGTAATTTTTGCATCTTAAATTAGTATGCTTTTCATTAAAAGAGCTCAGATGTTTTCGGGTATAATTAAATTAATTATTTCTCAAATTATAAATTTCCGAATCTTGGGTTTACAATATTGTTGTAAATTGAACCGAATGTATATGTAAAGCCAATAGAACCGAAATATTGGTATTGAGTTGCTAATTCTCTTTTTTGTAGTAAAACTTCTTCTAAATTAACACTACTTAAAGGT
>CAZXJG010000306.1:0-2829 GCA_964640985.1 uncultured Melioribacteraceae bacterium
AATTTGGATGATACAATCTCTTGATAAAGAAGCTAAAAGATTGGGAGTAACCAGACAATCGATAATTAAAATATGGATAGCTGAAAGATTAAAACTCAGTTCGGTATAATTAAAAGTTATTAAATACTTTTTATCAATTGCATAAGTTTCGTAAAGTTTCCTTTTAATCAGTTTAATTCATTTTTTATTTATTAGAGCTTCTGCAAAATAAAGGATTTGTCATTTCTTCCAAGGGAATGCCTGTGGCAGGACCTGTTTTTTGGGTGAGAAATCTTTTGGTTAAAGTCCGTATGAAAAGATTTCTCCCTTTGGTCGAAATGACAGAGCATTCAATTATCTAATTTTGCAGAAACTCTGATATAAGTGAAACTTTTGGGGGAAATATTTTTAACTTTAATACGAGAAATTCTTTAAATACATCTATGGGAACTGCAAGTCCAACTTCTTTTGATGACGGCAGTTTAAAGGTTTTGCAATCCACAACTAATATCGATTTTGTAAGACAATACGATATAGGAACCGCACAACCACTAAACGTTGCCGCCGGTTTGGAATTCAGATGGGAAAATTATCAGCTTGTTCCCGGTGAACCTGATTCTTATGAAGATGGTAAAGTACCGATTTTAGATGGTGCCAACAAAGGGAAACCCGCGCCAATTGGTTCTGAAGTTTTCCCTGGTTTTTCACCTAAAAATTCCCAAAATGCTTCAAGAGCAAATGTAGGTGCTTATGTGGATCTCGAAAATAATGTTACTTCGTTGTGGACATTAGGTATTGCCGGAAGATTCGAAAACTATAGCGATTTTGGTTCAACGGTAAGTGGTAAAATATCTACCCGTTATCAATTTACCAAAGGGTTTGCAATAAGAGGTGCTATTAGTAACGGTTTCCGCGCACCTTCACTTTCTCAAGAATATTTTTCTTCGATTGCTACGGTTTTTATTAGCGGTGAACCTTTCGAAATAGGCACCTTTCCTGTTTCATCGGCTGTTGCAAAAGCATTAGGAGCAAAAAATCTTACGGCGGAAACTTCTATAAACACAAGTGCGGGATTAACATATTCAACAAATAATTTAGATATTACAGTTGACGGATATATTATAAATCTTAATCATAGAATTGTTTTATCTGAAAATTTTAGAGGTCCGGGTGTTGCAACTTTTCTTAAAGCAAGAGGAATAAATGCAAACGGCGGCAGGTACTTTACTAATGCTGTAAATACTATTACCAATGGTATTGATATTACTTCACGATACGGTATTAGATTAAGCAAAATATCAACCCTTCGGTTCATTGTTGCAATGAATTTTAATAAAACCAAAATAACAAACAAAGATGAAATCAATACTCCCGCCCAATTAAAAGCTGTTACAAACATTCCACTGTTAGGCAGAGTAGGACAAGGACGTATAGAAAGCGGGCAACCTACAAGCTCGTGGAATTTTATGGGTAATTATTCTTACGGAAACTTTGGTGTAGTGGTTCGTGCTCTCCGGTTTGGTAAAGTTACACTATTTAGCAGCGATCCCATTAGGGATCAAACATTTAGTCCTGTTTGGACAACAGATTTGGAGATCTCTTATCAAATAATGAAAAGACTCAATTTATCTCTCGGCAGCAACAACTTATTCGACACTTATCCGGATAAAAATCTTAAAAGGAATAGTTACTATGATATTTTACAATACAGTAATTTTTCTCCTTCGGAATTTAACAGAAGATATATTTATACCCGGTTAAATTTCTCGATGTAATATTCATCTTTTTTGAAGCCCGATTAAAAAAATCGGGCTTCTTTATTTATACAAAATTTTTAGTTTATTAAATAAAGATTATTTATATATTTGTGTTCTAAATTAAAAAAATAACAAAGTTCTTTTCTTAAAGAATAAATAAATTTTTCAGTCGAGGAGAGGTGGGTGAGTGGCTGAAACCAATCCCGCCACTGCGGGACTAAACCGTCGTTTAAGACTGGTTACTTTTTGTTCTTGAAAATCTGTTTGTGATATATATTCAGTCAATTCGGAGAGGTGGGTGAGTGGCTGAAACCAACGGTTTGCTAAACCGTCGTACTCTTAACCGGGTACCGCGGGTTCGAATCCCGCCCTCTCCGCTGAGTTAGAGGCTGTCTTAAAAGGACAGCTTTTTTTATTCCCTTTAGCTGAAACCAATCTCACAACTATGGGACTAAACCGTCATTTATAACTGATTATCTTTTGTCCTTGACAATTTGTTTTAATATATATTTGGTCAATTCGGAGAGGTGAGTGAGTGGCTGAAACCAATCCCGATAAAAGAATCAGCAATTTATTAGGATATATTCATTTGACTCAATATAAAAAAATAGTTTTTCAAAAGTATACATTTTTTACATACTTACCCTAGTAATCTCCAGATATTGCCGGACATATAACAGTTATGTCAGTTTTTTTAATACTTTCTTTTTTGTCTCATATTTTAGAATATTTGTTTTACACCATAAAGGCAAAAAGAATATGACGGTAATAAGTTTGTAATCCATAATTTACAAATGTCCAATCCCTTTTTAATTCAAAAGTCATTATGCTGTAATAGTGTGTATTATAATTGCTTTTGAAAGTGCAGAATATTTTACGAACAATTATGATATCAAGCGAACCGTGAGTATTCTTTAAATAATCGCCATAATCTATTTGACTTTTTCTTCCTATTTTATTATTCTTCCATTATATTTTTTCATAAGGAGTTAATTTAATGTACAATAATAATGAAGAATTTCAGTTTATCGGCCCGGCAGGTAGTTTTTCTATTCCCAAGGGTGATCATGCATCCAAAAAATTAGCAATGCTA
>CAZXJG010000307.1:0-373 GCA_964640985.1 uncultured Melioribacteraceae bacterium
AATCAATAAAATAGAATCAACCGTTTTATTAAACGACTATACCCGACTATAAGCGGTTAAAAAAATGAATAGTTATGTATATTTGCAAAACAATATAAAATATTCGTGATGAAACAAAGATGTTTAAACTGTGAGGTTGAATTTGTCGGCAGGAGCGACAAAAAGTTTTGTGGCGACCAATGTCGAAACACATACAACAACAAAATAAAGCGGGAACACGAAAAGCTGATGATGGATATCAATAAGTAAACATTTCCAGCGGATAAACCAGTTTCAATTCATGTTAAATCACAACTTGGTCTTTTTAACTTTTTTCTTTCTTGCTTCGATAATTGGAAAAACAATACCTAAAGTAATTGCCAAACGAAACAAG
>CAZXJG010000307.1:383-2780 GCA_964640985.1 uncultured Melioribacteraceae bacterium
TATGGGAAAAACAACGGTACGCAGGGAATATCTTGATAAAATGGGTTTTAATTTCCGGTACCACACCCATACTTTTACTACTAAAAACAAGAATGAGTATAAGTTTTGTTACGAATACGGTTATTTTCTTATTGATGAAGATAAAGTATTGATAATCAATCGTCAGCCATACATGAAATAATACGGGTTTTTGTCCGGAATTCATAAAACCCGAGAACAACAAAAATCCGATAAATAGTAATGCCGTAATTTTATTTGCTATAAATTTGGACAAATAAGCACCGGCTATGGCAAACAGAAAAGAGGAAATTATTATGGGAATGCCTATTTTGAAATCAAGCCGCTTATTTTTTATGTTAGCTACATTAATCGGTATGCCTAACGAAACAAGAATAGGTATCAGTATGATGGCAGCTCCAACTCCTCCAAGCGAAAAAACAAACGCAGAATACAAGTGATATTATAAAAATAATGATGTCCATATTATTCACTTTTTATAGCAAATCGTAAATACACGATAATTATCGCAAAAATATATCTGAAAAAATCGGCAATTGTTTCGCCGTTTCCCAATTTTCCTGATTAATACAATATTTTATTTGGGGTGGATTTACTTCGCCTTGGATAAGCCCTGCATTCTTTAGCTCTTTCAAATGTTGTGAGACTGTAGATTGAGCAATGGGCAAAACTTCAACCAAATCACCTGTAAAACACCAAGATTGATTATCAAAATATTTTAATATCAACAATCTTGTAGGATGCCCTAATGCTTTTGCAAATATAGCTGTTTGCTTTATGTTTTCATTATGTATCACATATTATCTTTCATATTTCCCGTGCTGCAAATATAAATCATATAATAGTTAATCGCATATTAACGAACGATAGATATTTTTAAATGTGATTTGTATTGTTTAGTTTTTTCAATTACTTATGGCTAACGGCAGACTGTCTAAAAACCCTAACGGTAAGTATATGGTTTTGTGGCGGTTTAGAAATACAAAACTTTCAACTTACACCGATGTTTATTTATTGTTAAATCATTCATATTTAGTACTTTATCCGCCATAAACTATATACATTGTTGGCAGTTCGTTGTTTTCTCATATGACAATTTTTCCTTTAATATTTCAAATTCTTTTTCTGTCAATGCTTCATTAAATAATTCGTTAACTTGCCATAGTCCAATAGTTTTTATTTTGTCTTTCGTAGAATAATTCCCTAACCATTCTTTTGAAGGTTTCAATTCATTCGATTTTGCAAGCGTTGAAATTATTTTACTTTCCCAAAAAAGTCTTTGCTCTTTTGTTTCAATTTGAAAAACACAGAATGATAAATTAGTTTGTATATAATCACTAATTCTTTTTTCGAGAAGTTTCTCAAATTCAGGGTCGAGTAGTTTCAAGTTTTTATCTTTATCTGCTTTTGATGTTGTGTCAAGTTCCCACAAAGTCAAATAAGGACTTTTGTCTTTATTTAAAAAAGAACGTCCAATATTTTTCCTAAAAATACTTCGATTCTTATTTTCTTTGACAAAATGTTGATTTAATCGAGAACGTAATTGATTTTTACCAGTATGTGTCCCAACACGAACAATTCTGTCTAAATTTCCATATTTTTCACCTTTTTCAAATATTATATAAATGCCATTTCTGGGGATTTCTTTTTCTTGTTGTTTAAATGGAAATGAAAATCTTCTTTGTCCATTAAATATTATATGAAGTCTTGCAGTCAATGATTTTGTCATAATGCCCCGTTTTCTTTTAAAAATTTAACTCTTTCACCTTGTTTTAAACCCTTTAATGGTTCTTCTATATTAGCAAGTCCGTTTCTAATTGGTTCAAGATAAGATTGTCCAGCCAATATGATAAATTTATCATATTTCAGGTCTGCAACTTTTTCCAATTGTTCTATAACTTTTTCACCCCATAATTTTGCTTCCTTTTTTGTCAAAACTTTCAGGTTTGGTTTTTTTGCTCTTTTGGAAGGTGGCACATAACTTAAAGTTATATCATAGGGTTCAATTTCTTTGTTTAGTTCCACTAACCCATATTTGGCGGAAATAATAAAAATTTTGTCTGGATTTAGTTTTTCAGCATAAGTCAAACTATTCGTAAAAAGTGGTCCCTTATACAAGTCTTTTGCTTTTGCTTTTTCATTTCCTTTTCTGGAAACACAAGAAATTAATACTATTTTTTTCATTATTTTGATGTTGTTTTTTACACTTACCGCTAACGGTTTAAATATGGTGCGTGCCGCATTTTGAAACAATTATTTTCAAGTTACGACAATCTTTATTTCGTGTTATAACTTTCATATTTACAACTAATTGCGGTATGCAGTATATTTTTTGTTGTGGTGTCGTTATTTATATCATTTCATAATATTTTCTCTTTT
>CAZXJG010000308.1:0-2771 GCA_964640985.1 uncultured Melioribacteraceae bacterium
CCGGGCACAAAAGATTATTGAATATTTCAACAAACCTGCGGAAGAAATTACAAACATGTTCCAATTCCCTTCTTTGGGATACTGCACGGCGTGCCGCTTTGCGGATTAGCGTATCCTTAGACCCCGCCTCTTTTTAGCGGGAACACAGGATTATACCGAAGTCCGGCTATCTCCGGATTGGGTATGAATCCTTTATAACGTTATGTGTTACGTTATCATATTTAGTTTCTATTCCGTATGACATATGTAGAAAATTTTTTTGTCAATACCTGTAGAATATCTTATAATCTAATTAAAAATTCTGTAAAATATAGCTATTCCAATACTTGGTACTACTGGAGGAAGCTTAAAGTTAAATCCCCAAGGTCCCGGCGGTTCCTTTCTGATTTTTTGATGTGATAATTGTATAAGTATCCCTGCGTCTAATTCAATCCCAATTTGTTTTGAAATATTGAAATCCCTTCCAATACGTGAGTTCAAGTGTAGATATTTGTCAACCTTTTTTACTGTCTCATCAACTAAATAATTAAGACCTAATCTTACATACCAAAGGCGTCTTTTTGACAACGTAGATAATCCAGCAAAATGATAATAAAAATCACCACAAATTGATATTATTGCTTTATCCGCCGGGAAAGAGCCGATTTTAATACCAAATTGACTTTGATTAGATTCGATATTTATACCAATGTTTAATAATTCAGGCAAGCCAAATCCACATAATATATTTGTTTTATCTTGCCCAAGTACTTGTTCATTATAGAATATCAAAACAATAATGAATAAAACGAAATAATGGCGTAAAAAAGATATCTTTTTCATCTCTTTATTCTCCCATTTTAGTATTCATTGATGAAAGATAATCAATTCATATTATGCATATAACGGCGTGGCTCTTCACCCAGCTTGCCCCGACGCTTTTTGTCGGGGTCCGCCCTAAGCTACAATGTTGGATTGAAAAGCTTCAGCCTAAAATTATTTTATAATTTATATAACAGCATACTGTTTAATTACAATTTAACACAAACAACGTAAACCCAAAAATACTGAAAAAGCCGCACCATTTTCGCGGTCGGTGCAAAAGCTCGTTATAAGCTATTTTTTTTACTGTGATAATCAACAAGGGCATCTCGTAATGCTCTTGTTGCCTTTATTGCGCGATTATAATCGGTCATTTTGTATTTTTCGTACTCTCTATGATTGATTTCATAAATATGAATAGCCGAACGAGTTTTCCACAACCAATGAAGTTCGTCTTTTAGTTCTTCAGATATAAATCCCTTATCAACCATTCTATTGCAACGCTCATAAAAACTATGTTTTCTCCCTATAATTCCTTTGGTGCCATCAATGGTCATTGTTTCGCATATTGACCCCATAAGAGCTATACCAGATTTCATTACCATCTCTTTGGCTGTGCCAAAAAGATCAGTACGATTTGTTAACCACCGATATAGGTCTGATAATATTAGGGCATATGCAAGGTTGTTTTTGATATTGTCATCCTTTATAAACGATAATCCTTTGCGAAAATGCTCTGCTGTTCTTATTACCTTTCTAGGAAAACGTATTTTTCCGGCAGCATAATTATCTTCACCTAGATAATCCTGAATTTGCTGAATATGCTTATCAACAATTGCTACCGCATCTTTTAATTCATTTTCATTGGTAATCAAAATCGTAATTCCTTATGGCTTATAACGGCGTGGCGGCTAAACTGCGCCGAACATATTAAAATTATATAATTCATTTATTAAAATCTTCATTAATACGCGAACACTCTAAAAATCTGATAGGTGAAAGGCGTCATGTTTGAGCCGCTTGTTAGTTGCCTTTTGCAATTATTTATATTTACATGTATTATAAATCTTCTATGCAATTTCTAAATGTGATTTTTTGTCAAACTCGATTGTCATTTTCACTTTTGCTTTCAAAGCATCAAATACTCTTAATACAGTTGAGAATCTTACATCTTTTGTATTGTTCTCAATTTTTGATATTTGTGCTTTTTGAACTCCTATGAGTTGTCCGAGCTCTTCTTGTGTCAAGTGTTGCTCTTTTCTTGCTTTTTTAATCATTTCTCCTAGAATATCAAGTTTGAGATCAAATTCGAATTGTTCCCTTTTAGAACTACCTTTCTTTCCTATATATTTATCTGTTAATTCTTCTAGCGAATATGTTTTTGTCTTTTTATTTGCCATTATAGTCCCTTTCAATTGTTTTCTAAATATTCCCTTCTTAGAAATTCTGCTCTTTCAATCTCTTTCTTGGGTGTCTTTTGAGTTTTTTTAATAATTCCGTGTGTTGCTACTACTAATGTCATTTTCCTATATTTTCTTACCCAAAATGCGAAAAGTCGAAATTGCTTTTTGTTAAACAATGTTCTAAACTCCCAAATATCATCTGTTAACTTTTTAAATAATTTTGGATCATTTGTTTCTCTTGACTTCCAAATGTTAAAAAGTATTTTTTCTCTTGATTTATTATCAAGTTTGTCAAGAAATTCTTTTGCTTCTTCAAGAAATTGTATTTCGTATTTAATCATATCGGTTTTTCTACAAAGATAACATTTATTTCCTTAAAAGGAAACATTGTTTTTTACAATGTCAATAAATTTTTTTTTAAAATTGGATATCTTAAACTTTTTTAAAAACACTTCATTTATCAAAAATGTTATCTGTATTTATTTTATACTTTTTTTGCTGGGCAACTAACGGCGCCGCGCCTAAGGGATTGTAAATAAATAAATCATTGTTTTAGTTATTTTTTTA
>CAZXJG010000309.1:0-2755 GCA_964640985.1 uncultured Melioribacteraceae bacterium
AAATTATATGGGATAATTATGACACTTTAACGACCTGCGAAAATCGGTGTTTAATGTAATAATTATTTGTTCAGGGAAATAATAAGGGTAAAGCAAATTAAATTTTTTTTAGAACACGTGTAAAAGGAAGATAAATTAAATTAAATATTTTCGTCCAAATTTTATTTGTCTGTGTAGAATACATTGTATTTTTTAATTAAACGGTGTATTGTCCGGCGGTCTAATCCACAAGCTTCTGCAGTTTTACTTATGTTTCCCTTGTTTGTTTTTAAATGATATGATAAATACTGCAACTCAAATTTTTCTATAACCTTTTGTTTTGCTTCTTTATATGGACTATCGAAATATTTTTGTTTGTTCAAATCGTTATTTTGAACCAAGTGAATAGGCAGGTCGGACTTTTTAATAAATTGGTTGGAACATATATAAAAAGAGCGGCTAATTAAATTCTGTAATTCCCTAACATTGCCCGGCCATGAATAATTTGTAAGTAAATTTTTTGCTTCTTGAGAAAATCGTATTTGTGATTTTTCCGATGAATTACAAATTTTAGATAAATAGTTAGTTGCAATTGGCAGTATATCTTCTTTCCTTTCGCGAAGCGGCGGAACATCAATATGCAATGTAGTTAAACGGTAATACAAATCTTCGCGGAATCGGTTTTCTTTAATTTCCTGTTCTAAAATTTTATTAGTAGCGGCAATAATTTGCACATCAATCTTAATTTCTTTTGTGCTGCCTATTCTTCTAATTTTTTTTTCTTCAAGCATTCTTAATAATTTAATTTGCAAATGTTTCGATAGCTCACCTATTTCATCTAAGAAAAAAGTACCATGGTTTGCAAATTCTATTAGACCTGGTTTGCTATTGAAGGCTCCGGTGAATGCTCCTTTTTCATGTCCGAAAACCTCGCTTTCAAAAAGATGTTCCGGCAAAGCTCCGCAATTTACCGGCACAAAAGGCATGTTATTGCCTTTACTTAAAGTATGAATTGCACGTGCTATTAATTCTTTACCTGTACCGCTTTCTCCGGTTATTAATATGTTTAAATTACCTTTGGAAATTTTCTTTATGGTTTTAATTAGATCAGCCATTTTTTTGCTTTTATAAATTATTCCAAATTCCTCATAATAAGTATCTTCAGCTTTCTCAATTTCTTTATTATCGTAAGCCGATCCGATTAATGCTTCATTAATAACTTTAAATAATTTATTAGATGTAAATGGTTTTTCAATGAAATCAAAAACACCTTTTTTAAGAGCCTCAACACTTGCGGCAATTGTACCATAGCCCGAAATAATAATAACCGGTGTTTTGGAATTTTTTGCTTTTACTTTTTCAAGTATATCAATACCTGAATTGTTTTTCATTTTTAAATCGGTTATAACCAAATCGAAGTGTTTATTATCAATCAATTCTATTGCATCAATACTATTTTCCAAAAGAGTTAATTTAAAATCTTTTCTTCGAGATAGTATTTTCTCTAAGCTGTTCAGCATCTCTATTTCATCGTCAATTATTAAGATATTAGTCATCATAAATTTTGCCTATTATGAAAAATTATTTTAAAAGTTGTGCCCTTTTCAACAACGCTTTCACAATGGATTTCGGCATTATGGCTTTTAATAATTTTATCCACAATATATAAGCCTAAGCCTGTTCCTTTTTCCGAAGATTTCGTTGTATAAAACGGAGAAAATATTTTTGGAATAATTTCCTTGGAAATTCCTTTCCCATTATCAGAAATGTTTAGTTCAATTTCATTAAATTGATTTAATATTATATCAACAATAATTTTCCCTTCATCATCAACGGCGTCAATTGAATTCATTAGCAAATTGACTACAACTTGCTGAAGTTGGTTTTGATCGCCAATTACAAAAGGTTTTTGAATTTTGCAGTTGTTAATAATAGATATTTCTTTAGTGTGTATTAATGGTTCAACAATTTTTATGGATTCTTCTATTATTTTGTTTAAATTAACTTTTTTCTGTTCAACAATCGTGTTCTTACTATGTTTTAAAATATTCGAACTGATTTTTGATATCTTATTTATTTGTGAAAGAATAACTTTTATATCATCAGAATATTTTTTCAACTCATCTTTCGACGAAAATTCATATTCCAAATATTCGGCACGAGACATAATAATAGCAGTCTGATTATTCATTTCGTGAGCTATTTCTGCAGTTAATTCACCTAAAGTTGCAAGTTTATCTGCTTTGCTTAATTGCTCAATATGAATTCGTTCAATCTCATTTCGTGAATTTTCAAGTTCATTCATCATGCTGTTAAAATGTTTATCTAATTCACCGAATTCATCTTTTCTTTTGATTTTTCTTCTAATTTTAAAATTTCTTCCAGCTACTTCATCAAACGAATTTAGAATTGAAGCTAGGGGTTTATTAATAAAATAATTGAACAAAAAGTACGAGCCGGAAATTAATATAATTAAAAGTCCAATTCCTAAAAAAAGGAAATTGCCGCTTCCAATAAAAAATTTTGTTTCGGCTTTAGTTAAGTATGTACTTATATCGAGTAAGGCAATGTTATTGCCTGCGGTGTGACACTTTTTACATTCCTTCTGATTTTTAATTGGTAATATAGTTTCATAAACACTTATGCCGTTTCTTAATGTTCGTTCTCTGTTAAATCTTTTGTTAATATTCTTATAATTTGGAATAATCCGGAAGATATTTTTACCGATATTTTTTTTATCTGTTGCAAAGTGAATATGTCCATTTAAATCAATTAG
>CAZXJG010000310.1:0-2750 GCA_964640985.1 uncultured Melioribacteraceae bacterium
AAATTATGAGCTATCCTTCTTTCTCCGCGATAGCGGCTTCGTCCAACCAGCTTTTGCACCCGACCCCCGATAAAAAACATCGGGACAAGCTACGAAAACGGTGCGGCATTTTCGGTAATTTTGGGTTTTCGTTGTTCGTTTTAAATTGTAGTTTTACAGTATTCTGTTACATAAATTTTAAAATAATTTTTGGCAGTAGCTTTTCAGTCCCATATTGCTGTTTGGGGCGGACGGGTGAAAAGCGATGCCGTTAGGCAATATATAAAAGGAGATAATTTTATGAAATATTTTCTTACAATTCTTATTCTTACATTCATCTTACCTTCATGTATATCTTATCATATTGCAGAAAAAGATTTATTTAACATTAATAAAGTAAGTAAGCTTAATGATGATATTAAATTGGAAGAAGTTTATTTTGAAACATCTGACAGCCTTCAATTGTATGGTTGGTTTGTTAAACACAATAATCCGAGAGGTACTTTTCTATATTTTGGTGGAGACGGATTTTATCTTTGGAATCGGTTAACCCCAGATGTCATTAATATGCTGACAAGTTTTAATATGAATTTGCTTCTAATAGATTATAGAGGTTATGGACGAAGCGAAGGGAGTCCAACAATTCAAGGAATTTATAAAGATGGAGAAGCTGCCTATAAATATCTTTGCTCGCGTAATGATGTCGATTCAACAAAAATTATATTATATGGTCACTCTCTCGGGACATTTGTTGCAGTTCATTTGGGCAGTATTCATACTACAGCCGGCATTATATTAGAAGCCCCAATATCAAATGCGAGTGAAATGAGTGATGCTGTATTAAATCATTATGCCCCATGGTATATACGATGGCTTGTAAATATTAGTGCCGATTCAACTGTTTTGAATCTTGATAATATTAAACAAATTCAGAAGATAAAGCAACCTTTATTAGTAATAACGGGTTCCGAAGATAATCTAGCACCTCCTAAAATGGGCAAAAAGGTATATAATGCCGCCCATAGTTCTATAAAAAGATTTAAAATAATTCCGAATGGGCAGCATAAAAATTTATATTTTAACAATAAAGGTGGTAGGAGAGAATTTTTCATTAATGCTGTTAGTGAGTATCTAAATGATGTTTTAAATACCAAATAAAGCATTATGCTTGTAATGTGCCTAACCAGCTTTTCCACCCGACCGCTTACACGGTGCGGCTTTTGTGGTATTTTTAAGTTTGGTTAGCAAAGTAAAATTGTAGTTAAAGTTTGTACAGTTAAATAAAGTTTTTACTAATTTTTGGCAGTAGCTTTTTATCCAATATTGCAGTTCGGGGCGGACGGGTGAAAAGCAACGCCGTTAGGCATTATCAAAAATTGGAGTAATATTATGAAAATTAAATATCTATTTTTTTTATTTATAATTTTTACTTTAAACATTTTAGCACAATCTGAAAAGTTTGCAATTGAAATAATTGATAACACCTCGGATAATGTTGGTGAGAGTTTAGTATATCAGATTAAAGAAAAAATTCGAGAATCTAATTCTTTGCGTCTAACACTTAAAGATGAAGGTAGAATGCAAATCGAAATAAAAACTTTGAGTTATGAAAAGAGTCAAGTTCTAACTATTTATACCGTTATATGGATTCTTAAACCAGTTGGGCAATTACCAATATATTATGAATCAACCCTTGGGTATGTTGGTATAGATAGAATAAACAATGTAGCAATTTCACTAGTTGCACAAACAGATAGATTAATTGAAGAACTTAAAAAAACACTCAATGAAATAAATAGTAATTCTGGAGGTTAGTAATGAAAAAATTAATATGGATATCTTTTGATCTAAGCGTTCGCGGTGATTATGAGGGTATCTATTCTTGGTTAGATATAAAAAATGCAAAAGAGTGTGGTGATAGTTTGGCTGCATTTAATTTTGAATTTCCCGAAGAAGGGAGTTTACTTAATGAGCTAAAAAGAGAAATCTCTGAAAATGTAAAACTTCAAAAACGAGATCGAATCTATGTTATTTGGAGAGAAGAAAAGAAAATGAAAGGACGGTTTATTTTTGGTAAGAGGAAAGCATCTCCTTGGGAAGGTTATGGCCCCAAAGGTGATGAAACTGATATTGAGGAGGGATAATGTCGCATAACATTTTAATCGATAGTGGCTTTTGGTTTGCCCTTTACGAACCACGAGATCAATATCATTCAAAAGCTGAAGAAATATTTTTTGTTATTGAGGAATTTAAAAAAATAATTCCTTGGCCAACACTTTACGAAATAATCAATACTCGATTTATCAAAAGAAAACATTATATAAGTTTCGATAAAATCATCAAGCAATCTAAAACAATAAAAATTTCTGACGTTCAATATCGGCAAAGTGCTCTAAGTAGTATAAATAGCACTTCAAAATATTTAAGTCTTGTTGATGCAATAATTAGAAGCATGCTTGAAGATTCTAACTTAAAGATTGATGCATTAGTGACGTTTAATGCTATTGATTTTAGTGATATTTGTTATTCTCGTTCAATTGAAATATTAAATGCCTAACCAGCTTTTCCACCCGACCGCGAAAACGGTGCGGCTTTTTCGGTGTTTTTAGTTTTACGTTGTTCGTGTTAAATTGTAGTTAGACAGTAGTGCAGTAAGATAAATCTTTAATAATTTTTGGCAATAGTTTTTCAATCCAATATTGTAGCTTAGGGCGGACGGGTGAAAAGCAACGCCGTTATACCGGAAGAGAAAAATATTACAGATGTATTTT
>CAZXJG010000311.1:0-2727 GCA_964640985.1 uncultured Melioribacteraceae bacterium
CTCCCGCGGCAGCCTGGTCCTGGGAACCTGGCAGGGTATCTATTTATGCGAGTTCAGAAACCGGGGCGGCAGCAGAAGACTGGTAATTACTCTTTCTGGGGAAGAAAAAATTCCCTGAATTTTTTCTGTAACGGGTGACAGGTAACGGCAAAAAATTAATTTAATTTTTTTCGTGATGTGAAAAATCAGAGATTTTTCAGTAAAAAAGTGGGGCGGATGTGACACTCAAAGAACTCTTTTGGGTGTAATATTTTGTCTTTAGACGTTTGGGATAGCAAGAATTTTATAATTCACTTTTAAGGTTTCCTTGATAGCATTAATAATGTGAGTCAGATTATTCATTGAAGGATTACCTTTGGCCGTCAGCATTCGATGAAGACTTTTACTATTTTTTTGTATCTTTTCAGAAAGTTTTTCAAAGCCAATCGTTGCATTAACCAAATCTCTTAAGACAAGTCTTGCTGTTTCAGGTTCATCATTCAAAATGAGTGAAATAGCTTCGTCTAAAAGATGTTGAGCAAAATCAGGATCTTTATCAATTCTGTTTTGGATCGTTTCTTTATAATCTTTAGTAAAATTTGCCATGATTAAACCTTTCTTTTTCTACGTTGCTTTAATTCTTTATTTAGCTGAATTACTTTTTCGATGTCTCTTATCTGACTCCTTTTGGTTCCACCGTCAAATAAAATGATTAATTGATCTCTGTCTTTAGCCAAATATATTCTGTAACCGGGACCCCAATTAACTTTGAATTCTCCAATTCCCTTAAACCATTTGATGTTTGATAGATTTCCCGTTTCCATTCGTGAAAGTGCAACAGTGACTTTCGCTGCCGCTAGTGAATCCAGTTTATCAAACCATTTTCTAAATGGATTGGAACCATTTTCATTAATATATTCTCTAATTATCACAAAAGAAGGTAACATTTATGTTACTAATAGATCAATTGAAATATAGTTGTTTTACTATTTATTCGGTTTAAAAAAAACACTCCGAGATCTGGGGTTCTCTGAGTGTAACGTCAGGAGACCATGCAGAGTGGATGGGGGTCGAACTCGTATTAAAAAAAGGTGGGATATTCCCACTATTTTATTGAGTCATATTTATTTATTTTTGTAACCTTTAAGGAGTGAGGGATGAGAAATGAAAGTGAATAAAAAAACTGATTTTGTACTAATTGATTCAAGAGCCGTTGATAAAAAGCACAGGATCAATTTAGGAGCAAAAATCTTTGGTATGCGGATTCCAGCTCATGAAAAATGGTTAATTGATAATCCGAAAAGATTAAAATTATTTCAAAAAGGTATTCAGGACGTTATCAAAGGCAAGGTGAAAGAAGTAAAGGATCTGGATGAATTTTTAGAATCACTCTGATATGTACATTTTTTTTTACAGAAGGAAGCACCGAGAGTCTTTCTTCATTAAAAAATGATAAATCAAATAAAGGTGCTTATCGAGTATTTTGGTTTTATGGCCCAAACCAAATGCAAATTACAATTACATCAATTATTCCACACCCATAATCCTGTCTTCGGATCCGTGAAACCCAAAGCGCAAACACAATTAATCCAGTATTCAAAGAGGAGTTGTATCCGGATTTTAAGTCCTACGAAAGTGAATGCTATTTGATTATATATAACAAATTATAAAGATTCACAAATAACGGTAAGCAACAGGTAACGATGAAATATTTAGTCAATATTTGATTGCAGCCATTCAGAGGAAAATTTTATTATATTTGGTTCACGAATTTCATTAATATTATCTTAACTTAAATTATATATTTTAGAAGACTAAGGGACTGAAAATGAATATATTAGACCTTCCAAGGTATACGGCGACTGATGCTGGTCGATTAATTGGCCTCAGGCCTGAACGTGTTCGCAGATGGTTACATGGGTATAAATACAATTATTTAAAATCAGAGGACTTTATTCCAGTAGTAGTTACTAAAGACCCAGTGATCGAACGTGATGAGTCGAAAGAGGCAATTCATGCTTCTTTCCTTGATTTAATTGAACTATTATTCGTTAAACAATTTGTTAAGCGTGGATTCAGTCTCCAAAAAATCAGAAAAGCATTAGAAGAGGCTAAAGAATTAGCCGCTGAACATCATATCGCCCATAAATATTTTTTTACGGACGGTAGTGAAATATATTTAAAGATGAAAGAACTAGAAGATACTGCGTTAATCCAATTATTATCGGGCGGCCAATGGGTAATAGCTGATATAATTAAGCAGTTAGCGAAACAAATCGAATTCCAAACAGAAACAGGATTTGCTGAAAGATATTACCCATTAGGAAGAAACGGTCGAATAGTCATAGATCCTAATATTTGCTTTGGTTCACCAACATTAATTGGCCATGGAATTAGAACAGAAAATGTATTTGATTTATTTATTGCTGAAGAACAAAAAGTTGACAAATTATCCAAATGGTTAAATCTTGACTCAAATAATATTGAAGCGGCTGTTAGTTTTGAAAGATCACTCACATTAGCTGCATGATATTTTTGACAATAACTTAAGTCCATATTTAGCAGCTGGAATGAAAGCTTTTGGGGAAGAAGTAGTCCATTTACAAGATTGTTTTTCAGGGGATGTTCAAGACACTGAGTGGTTAAAATTTATTGGTGAAAACAATTATTTTCTTTTAACACGTGATGATAATATAAGACATAATTATCCAAAATTGAATTAGCAAATTCTTCTCGCATTAGACATTG
>CAZXJG010000312.1:0-2697 GCA_964640985.1 uncultured Melioribacteraceae bacterium
ATTAAACCTTCTACTTCGTAAGTTTTGTTCGCGTTCCCGAAGAAACTACTAATGTCAACTTTTTGAATTTTGGAAAAGAAAAGGAAATTAGGAATTTTGGGTTGATTCTCTTTAGTAGCAGTAAATCCGTTAATATATTTTCGTTCGTTTTTATCTTTTGCTTTATAATCCAAACACTCAAATAAACCGCCATTTAAAAATGGAATTTTGCTGGACAAATTAATAAGTGATTCATTGTCTCTAAATAAATTATGATAACGAAAAACATTCTGGTTGCCGTAATCAGGGTTATAGCCTTTTCCCCAACGTTTTTCACTGCGGAATTTTCTTTCGTTTTGCTTGGTATTAAGTGTGGCAAAAAAGAGATTTTGTAAAATAGCTTTATAATATGTAGATTCTTCCGCTGAAAAATCTTTTAATATTTTGCTGATATTTCCTTCATTAAAAAGATTGTTTGAAATAAGATTACGCACTTTCATAAACCAGATAAACATAAGTCTTGTTATAAGCCTTATAATTGCAATTTCACGACCGTTGGGTTCTTGTTCGGCATCTTTGGGAAATTTCACATTTTTAATAGCCCAAAAATACCAGCGCTGCAGTTTCTCGTAAAACTGCTTTGTGATTGGCTCAACACTAAATGCTTCCTGTATGCTGTCCAAACTATTAAAATCATATTTGGAAATTTGGTTGATAAAGGTTTTATTGGTCTGATTCGGGCTTACAAAATAAGTGTATCTTTTAAAATCGGTAAAATCTCTTTTTGTACCGAGAAAGTTAACTCGAATTAAACTAAAACGGAAATTACCGTCATTATCGTGAAAGATAAAAAACGCTGCGCCTTTATTTTCTTCTTTTAGAATTTTCTTTGCAATTTCATACTGCTTTTTCTTCCCGGTTCTATCGGTTAGCTTAGTTAAAGTTTTAGCAGTAAAAACAAGAATATCGTCTGTATTAGTTAAATCGGCTTCACCAATTTTTAAAATATCTTTGTAATTTTCATTTATGTAGTCATTCTCATTAAACAGATATTCATAATTTTCTTCATCCGGTTTGAAAGTACTGATTTCTTCGCGGAAAAATTTTTTAGATTCGTTACAGAAAAACTTTCAATTAAGGTTCTTATTGTCATATATAATTGCCAAATATATTAGTTTTTACCACAATTTTGATACTGTGTTTTTGTTCTTTAATATTGTGCACAACGGTCTCGCATATGTCTTGTGGCGGGGTTTTCCGCACTTTTGTTCATTATTGCATTACTGTTTATTTTATTCATATTAGTTTCATTTTTGCACTTTGCCCGCCATAAGCTATATGCAATGTTGTGCAGTGTTATCTTATCGTATAATTAGTTCCTGCTCCAATTCCATATTTTTCAATTAGATTTTCATTTAACAATTTTGTCAATATTCGTTTTACTGTCGGGTTTGGAATTTGTAATTTGTTTGCAATTTCTCCTGATTTTGTTCCCGGATTATTTTCAATAAAAGTCAATATTGATTTTTCTCTTGGTGATAATTTCGCTTTTGTCCCTTTGATTTCTAATTTTTTAATCAACTGTTCTTGGATATTTAAAAGTGCTGAAAAAAAGAAGTTTATCCATTCGGTAACATTTTCATTAGGTCTTTGTGCCTGACAATTTCTTAGTTTGAGGTAATACTCACTTTTTCTATTTTCTATTTCGTGTTCAAAACTTACATACTGTATCCAGTTGTAGCCGTTTTTCAACAATAATAATGTTGAAAGTAATCTACTTAATCTTCCGTTACTATCTTGAAATGGGTGGATACTTACAAATTCATAAGAAAAAACAGCTGATTTAACTACCGGATGCGTTTCATTGTCTGTATTATACCAGTTTATTAGATTTCGCATAGCATCTTCTGTTTCGTAACCGGCATTCGTTGTTTGAGAAATAATTTGTTTTGTTCCATCGGGTAATGTTGCTTCAACAGCATTTGAATGTTGTTTGTAGTTTCCTTTATGCCATTGGTCTTTTTCACTATGTTTTAACAGTAAATTATGTAAGTTTTTAATATTGCTTTCAGTTATGTCAATTTCATTATAATTTTCAGCAATTAATTCTAAAACTTCAAAATAACCGACAACTTCCTGTGCATCTCTTTCTTCAATTCTTGTTATTTCAAGATTGTCTAATAAGGCTTTTACTTCTTCATCGCTCATTTTTGAGCCTTCAATTCTTGTTGAAGCACCCACGCTACGAACAGTAGCAATATTTTTCAAATGTTTTAAACTTTGTCCTTCTCTTTTTTCAATGCTCGACCACGAAGCGTCAAATCTATCTATCTTACTTACTTACTATTCGCAGTAAATTCCAGTCAAGGTTTATTTTAAAATTGTAAACTTTATCTATCATACTGCAAATATACTCAATTTATTGTTGAATGATACGATATGAGCTGGAAATATTCGATTTTGATACGATTTCTCTAATGCTGCACAACGTCAGTCTGTCTAAAAAGCAGAGAATTTGGCATATTTTCTAAAAAATTGTTTTGTATAATCCATTCTAACGACTTTTGTTCTGTCATCATTCAAAAATCTTAAAAAACAGATAAAATATTTAGGTTGTTCATATTGGCTTATTTTGATACTATATTGATGTAAACTTAAGAAGATATAAGGAAAATAAAGTATTCTAAGTACTCTATCAACATCTCTGCTCCTATTATG
>CAZXJG010000313.1:0-2676 GCA_964640985.1 uncultured Melioribacteraceae bacterium
TCGGCTCGAACTTAGGTTCTCATCGTTTACCCCGTAAAAACAAAAACGGCCCCTTTTGGGACCGTTTCGTTTTTAGTAGCGGGGGCAAGATTCGAACTTGCGAACTTCGGGTCATGAGTCCGACGAGCTACCAGATCCTCCGAGGAAATTTGAAGATAATGGGGTTATGAGTGATGTAAAGGAATATTTCTTAACAAAAGAAGTTCAAAAATAGTCTTGATAGTATGTGTATTTAGTGTGTATATTTAGATGTACTTGGAGGGAGATTGAATGATGGGATTTGAAATAAAACGTCACTTGAATGACAGGAGTTGGAAATATGATACCTCTAAGCAGCAAAGAAATAATAAAAAGATTGAAGAAAGATGGATGGTATTTGTTTCATACTAAAGGCGACCATCGTCAGTTCAAACATCCAACAAAACCCGGAAAAGTTACAGTTCCGCATCCCAAAAAGGATTTTCCCCGAAAAACATTAATCAGCATCTTTCGCCAGGCGGGTTGGAAGTAATTCAGAAAAAATAAAAGATAAATGAGAAAGTGGAAATTATGAAGTACCCCATTGTAATTCATAAAGACAAAGATTCTGATTATGGAGCTTCTGTCCCTGACCTGCCCGGATGCTTTTCTGCCGGTGAAAGTTTTGAAGAAGCTCTAGTAAATGTCACGGAAGCCATTGAAACACACTTGGAAGGTATAATTATTGATAAAGAACCTGTTCCGCCTCCTTCCGGCATAAATGAACATCAAAAAAACCCAAATTACTCTGATGGAGTATGGGCATTGGTTGATATTGATTTGTCTAAATTAATGGTAAAAACAAAAAGGATCAATATTACCATGCCGGAAAATGTTATTCATTCTACTGACGATTTTGCTAGAAAGCATAATCTAAGTCGTTCAAGTTTACTCACTCAGGCCGTAACTGATTATATGGCAAATAATTAACGAGGCTCTACCCCATTAATGGAATCATTTATTAGGTTACCATTATTACTCAAATTTTAACATTTTCCGATACTTGCGTACGCGGGCCCATTGCCCTGTCTCCCTGCCAATTCGACCTGCAACAATACTAACATCAACACCGATTTCATTCGCAAACTTATATATTTGTGAATCTAATTTTTTAAAATCTAAATTTGTAAAAAATTCTTCATATTAATAACGATTAATTAAGTTGTTCATGGCAAAATTATCAGCATTTTCCTCTGCTTCAGAATTTTGTTTTCCGTCATAATCAAGGGTGGGCTGCTTTTTCCCGGAATACAAATGGCCTAACTCGTGGAATAACGTGAACCAGAAAATATCACTCCATTTGTTTCTTAAACTTAGTTGAATTAATGCCCGTTTGGGCGTTAACCATTTTGTTGCGCCATTTGCATAAGTATTTTTCAGATGCGGAACAAAAACCAGAACAATGCCCCAATCAGCAAATATTTCCTTAAGTCTATTTGAAAAATATCCCGGATCTTCTTTGGTTAATTGTTTTAACTCGGGGATATTTGACCGAAGTTTCTTTCTATCAAAATTCTTTGTAGTAATTTCCAAGGCTTCAATTTCACCAAGGCGCAGCCAGGCGATTAACGAATTTTTATCTAATTTAGAATGCCTGGTTAATCTGAACTGTGTCCTATAAGCATGTTTAATATATTTTAATGAATTAACCGAATAAAAGTGCGATAGCTCCGAAACTTTCTCTGTATTATTTCGTGTTTTTTTAACAATTCCTCGGGAAGCGAGTCCATTATAACATTTAAATTGATTTAGTATTTCAATTTCACTTCAGAGTTTCTTTTGCTCAAATAACCTTAATTTATCTTTATCGTAATTTTGCTGAAGAGATATCCAGAAATCCCGTGAAACACCCAAAATTTTTTCAAAACTTAATGCAGTTTCAAGAGTAATTGGATTTTTTCCATTAATTATTTCGCTTATTGTTTTTTCAGTTAACCCTGTTCTCAATGAAAGATCTTTTTGTGACAAATTTATTGTCTCAAGGGTTTCCTTTAACGTAATTCCGGAGTGAATTGCAATTGGTGATATATATCCGGTGTTATCCATCTTGTTTTTTTGTGTTTTAATGAGGATCAACGATACAAATTATTCTCTATTTATACAATATTTATTACCTTTAAGGTTAATTATTATTAAAGATTAATGATATGGTTTTCTAATTATTCAGATCAGAAAAGTTATTAAAGCAATTCTTTACGATTAATATAAATAATGTCTTCCTTCAATATGCAGGAAGCTGATAGTTTAAACTTTAAACTTGAGTATCCTTTTAAAATCCTGTAAGCTAGTTTATTGCCCATGTGGATAGCGTAAAAAAACAGTCGCGGGTTATGCTCAATAAATGTATGTCTTGGTGACTATATAATAACTATTTTCTTTGAAAATTGTTGGTTCTCATTTGCATGGAAATATATTTGAATTCCATATGTATAAGTGAGTTTCGTTTTTTCTGTTTATTATATTTGTCTTTTGGAACGAATTGCAATCTTTTATTAAACGATATTTTTATTTATCAAATTTACAACAACCTTAACGATTGTTTCTTTTTCCTCTGGTTTGCTTTGTGCAATGAGAAGCGTAAGGGCAATTAATGTCGTGTCCGGCAAGCGTTTAGTCCCATCTCTCCGATTCAATATTTTATTCTGATTTAGGAAATAT
>CAZXJG010000314.1:0-2667 GCA_964640985.1 uncultured Melioribacteraceae bacterium
TTAATTTATCATGACTAAATAATATTTCGATGTGTTATATATATTATAACTGAAAATGAAATTTAATATCTTTGAGTTTCTTTGTGCTTTCTTTGTGTAACTTTGTGATACAACAGGATCTATTTTATTTTTTAAAGAATAACTTCACTACCGAGAAAAATATTAGAGAATTGATAACGGTATAGTATCAAATATTTATAGGGAAAATTTTAATTTATTGTTTTTAACCAATTATTAATGGTGCAGGTGAAAACGAAATAATAAACACAAACAAGCTGAAATAACCTATTGCCATTCTAACATAATCTAATTTTTCAAAATTATAAACGGGGGGATGTTTAATTTTTATAACAAAATAAAGCAATAAACCCCACACTATCCAACCGCTCCATCCTATTTGCAAATTAAGACCGATAATCGAATCAAAAATTCCCATAAATCCTAATAAACCTAAACCCAACATCGAAATTTTTGCAACGCGTTCGTGAATTTTGGTGCCGAACATCGAAAAAACAATATGCCCACCGTCAAGCTGCCCTACCGGAATCATATTCATTGCAGTTACAAACAGCCCAAACCAGCCCACACATAAATAAGGATAATGATAAATTTCCGTCATTGGCGGGATAAAAACACCCGGTTTGGTAAAAAGAGATTTCAAAAAATCAAATAAAATTGTTCCGCCGAAACTTAAATTTAATGCTCCTTTACTGAAATTAGCCGAAAAATAATTCGGGTGGATTGATAGAATATAATCAACTCCGGGTAAATGAGTGAAACCATAAATCAACACTATCAAACTTGCAATAAAACCGGCAATAGGACCTGCTACTCCTACATCGAACATAGCTTTGTTATCTTGAATTGGAGATTTTGTCCGTATAACAGCTCCCATAGTTCCAAAATTTATAAAATACGGAATTGGCGGAAATGGAATATAATAAGGAAGCGTGGCATCGATATGATGGTATTTTGCAGCAAAGTAATGACCAAACTCGTGGCACGATAAAATAAATAAAATAGATATTGCATAAGGCAGCGCTTTAACCAAAGAAGTTATTTCATAAGGACCGAAACTGCCGGTAACCCATTCCATACCGGCAAAAAGCGTTGTAATAAAAGTAATGATAAACAGTATTAAATGGATCCACGGAGACGAAAGGAATCTTTTCTTTTTTACCGTATGTCTATAACTAAAATCGGGTTGACTAAATTTTTCTTCCATTCTATAAATCTAAATTAATTCCCACGGCGGAATATTTTTCCTTAAAATTGAAATATTGCCCGCGGAAACTATTCCCGTTATAATAATTAAAAAATAAACTTACTCCCTTCCCTTCAGGTCTTCCATATTTTATCCCAAAATAAAAGGAATGATTTAAAACATATTTATATAAATGTGTTATTTTCAAGTCGTATGCAACAAACGGAGTAAAATATTTCCCGAAATATCCTTTTAAAAAATAATCGAAACCAAACTCATAAGCATTTTTTCCGATGCTCGAAGGATCAACGTGAAAAATATATGTGATACCGGAATAAATTCTTAAATTGTTAAAACCATAAAACGGCATAAATTCAATGAATTCACGGCTGTAAACACGAGGATTTTGGCCGTTACGCCATTGATGATGCGTCCCGTCAAAATGTCCGTCTACAAAATGTGCACTAATGTGACTGATTCTCATTCGAAATCCAAATGAATTCCCTTGTATATTCTCAAGATATCCAAAGTTTACTCCGAATAAATAATCAATTGCATCTACAGGGAAATGAAAATGTTTTTCACCACGTAAAAGTGTGAATGTAAATAAATCTGCACCAAAAGAAAATTTCCGGTTTTTGTCCAAATTTATTCTGAAAATATCCAATGAATTCCCAATATTCAGTCCTAATTCATTGTTATTTATTTTAAAACTAAAACCGAGTCTCGGTTCAATAGTTTTTGCAACGAAGGGCTGTATCATCAAATTATTGGGAAAGATTTGAAGTGTTTCTTGAGCCTGAATTAAAACAGTTGAAAAGAAAAAAACAATTACGAGAAAACTTTTCATATTATCTTAAACATAAATTAACAAATTCAATTACATTCCGAAATAACGGATGTGCAATTTAAGAATTTTTAGCAAGAATATTTAAACAAATATCTAAAGTCCGATTTTTAACGAAAAAATTTAATTGAGTAATGATTGGAATTTTTTAAGGCTGTCCGACAGTACCGCATAGTTTATGAGAGTTAAAATTAAACATGAGCCCCGAGTATAGAGATTCCCGGAATCTCAGAAATTAAGGGGATGTTGTATTTTCGGGAAGCTTACAATTAAGATTCCGGGAATCTTGATTCAAAACCTTTTCACCTTTGAGCCTCTGAACCTCTTAATCTTTTCCCGCATCTTTAAAAACTTCGAGATTTTCTATTTGAAGTTTTTTTCTGTCACTCCTTCGGAGTTCTTTTTATTTTGTTGTTATTTTTTTCTACAATAATTTCACTCCTTCGGAGTTTTGTGTGTAACTTGATATTTTTCCCTCCTTTCATTTTCTGTAAAAATAATGATAATTCTAAAAACTTATTTGAACTACTTCGTAGTTCGGGTGCAGGTTTTGTCATTGTTATTTTTCTATGGACTTTGTCCATAGCTATTTTGAATTGAACTACTTCGTAGTTAA
>CAZXJG010000315.1:0-2648 GCA_964640985.1 uncultured Melioribacteraceae bacterium
GAAATATTTAAATATAAAATTCTCTGAAATAATTAAATGCAAGTTCCCTGAAATCCCCTGCTTTCGGGAATCTTCATATTTAAACTCAAGATTCCCGAAATCTCAAAAAATAATATCCCCTCAAAATATAAAGTCCACGTATTAGGCAGATTTCGGGAATCTCTAAAGACGGAAATCTCCATATTTTTTCCTCACCGAATGCCTGTCTCTCTTTTGGGGGTCGGTGGCAGCAATGGGCAATGATATAAGGGGGAAAGGGGATCTCATTGCGAACCTGGAGGGTGAAGCAATCTGCCGCATTGTGCACAAATAAAACAGATTACTTCACTCTGTTCATAATGACATTATATATAACAATGATACTACTATCAAAACATACCTGACATTCACGAGCAATAATATATTTTTGTTCTTGTTTACTAAATTATGAAATTACAATGGAAGAAAATGAATCATATTTATTTTTTCAGCTAATGGGAAGTAACTTGAAAATAAGCAAGTAATGATGGTTTACATGGTTTTTCCCCTACTTAATATTTTCTTAAATGTCCCTTTTGTCCCCTTTATGTCCCCTTTTTAATTGGAAATTTAATGTCTCATTTGTCCTCTTTATGTCTTCTTTTTGAAGGTATATAATATACCCCACGACCTGTTTTACCAACTTGAGTAAAAAGATTTTGTTTTACCAATTCTTCAAGATGGCGTGTTGCTGTTTTCTTTGGCAAACCTGTTAGTTCCCGGTAATCGCTATTTGAAATTCTTCCATTTTTCTTAACAAATTGAATCGCCTTCAATTGCCCATCCTTCAAATCATAGTTTTCCAACGCTTTTGAAGTTAACCAATCCCGCCATATTGTAGTTACAAACTGATCTCCTCGTTGTTCGTAGTCAGGCTCAGGCAAACCGGCATCTTTACACAATCTGATCATATCTAAAATACCGGTTCCTGCCTTTTCAATATAATGTGTAAGATATAACGGATTAGCAATCAATGGATTATGGGGAACAGATTGATGATGAATACGTAATAAGGCTAGTGTTAATCCAGGTGGTAGATGCCCCGGGTTCCAGACCTCTAGACGATCAGAGAAAAGCATTACTTGGATCGCAGCTTTACTATAATAATCACGATGAGCAACAGCATTAACTATAGCTTCCGCCACAGCACTACGCGGAATTTCATATTCTACAGGAGCTTCCGCACTCTTTGATCTTGTTCCAACAGATCGTGTCAATTTAGACATAACAAAGTCAAGACTTTGGTCAACCTGTTCAAATATGTTTCCCTTATATATTTGATATGATGGAATCGGTTTTTGCACTTCAGTGCCATGAAAATGAAGACATTTGACTTCTGCATTTGAAAAGAATTTTTGCGGATTATCTGAAAATAGAAGTATGGCAGCATTAATTGGTTTACCCTCCCTCAATAAATTTAAGTGTTCAAGCACAATTTGTGGTGCAGTACCAGATTTTAGACTGAAACCACGTTCTATTCTTGCCAGTTCAAGAAACCAAATTATTTTATTTTTCGAAATGTTCTTAATTGAAACACCGGATTTATAAGATTCATCGAAAGGCAAGGCGGATAGTAATCCTCTTTGTTTTAAGTAATCGATAAGACTGGCATAAAGAGCTGAAATGAGATCTGTTTTTCCAATAAAACGTCTCCTTATAAGTTGATCCCCGGCTTTTCTAATAAGTGCTCGCATTTTAGGATGACGGTCTGTATCCTTTTGTCCTTTTACAAAAATTATCCTATACTTATTTTTCTCTGTGGCTTTATTAAATTCACGTTCAGTGGGAGAAACGCTTTTAGAATTTACATAACCATATTCATTTCCGAAAAGTCCGATATAGATATCACACCGTTCAACTTCACTTAAATAAACTTTATCAGCCTGCTGATCCTGTGCGGGAGTATCCTCGAAGAGAAAAACGTCGGTAATGAACAATTTAAATAAAGGATCATTAAGAAGATAATACTTTATCGCACGACGTTCTTCTTCGAATTCCTTCTGTACGCTACTAACAAAAACCGTAAATAGTTTTGATTCCATTATTTTATTTCAACTTAGGCATACTCATTTCCATTATCACTAACATTAATTGGAAAGTTTAAAATAGCAGATTCAATGAATTTTGCTGTAAGCGATACTAAATGGATAAAGGCAAAAGATAATATACCGGTGATTATAAATTTTAACATTTTCATTAAGTTTTATGGCTTTCGTTTAAGTAAGATATATTTTAATACAACACCTCGCCCCACTGTGTTTGTATATATGCGGGTATTTGCGAAAATCAATTTGGATGCAAATTGCAATTTTTTTTATAGATTATCAAGAGAAAATGTTGATTTTTATTGTAACCTTACAACGCAATTTAATTTTTTACTATTCTAAATATTCAGAAAATGTGAAAATCCTTTCGTTTTTGAGGCAAAATCGAGAATTAAAAAACGAAGTTTTCCCTCTTTGTTCTTCAGAATAGCCATCTTACGTTGTAGGGTTAATGTATTAGTAAAATCTTGAAGTTTATTTAACCAAATTCATTTTAATCGTCTTCTCAGAAAAGATTCCAGAATCAAGATTCCATAACTCAAGATTCCCAAATCATGATTCCCGAAATATTTAAATATAAAATTC
>CAZXJG010000316.1:0-2640 GCA_964640985.1 uncultured Melioribacteraceae bacterium
TGTATTAAAAAAACTTAAAAGTCATTTCGAAGGAACGGAGTGACTGAGAAATCTTCCGAAATGGTGCTGTATTTAGAGATTTCTCTCCCGACAAAAAACGTCGGGATCGAAATGTCTAAAATCGTCCTAATGCCTTATTTTGCAGAAGCTCTATTGAATATATTGCAACGTTAGAAAAGATTGTTTGGGAAATTGATGTTGACAATTATAACGAGGAATCTATAGATACAATAATTGAAATATATGAAAGAATAAGAGAAGAATTAATTCTAAATAAAAATGCAGATCTGACATTAATAACTAAAATTTCATTGTGGGTTTTTGGTTTTATCCCAGCATTTGACAACTTCTTTTGTAACACATTTAGAAATTTATATAAAGGGCAATGTGGATTTAGACGAATGAATTCAAACTCATTAAATAGAATAAAAAACTTTTATGAAGAAAATCAAGAAGTAATTGATAGGTTATCAAAAGAAACTTTCACAACAGATTTTTTGACTGGTTCTAAAACTAATATTAATTACACTAAAGCAAAAATAATTGATATGTATGGTTTTACAGTAGGAATGAATGGAAGAACGAAAGCACAACAAAGTCTATAAGTCATTGGGCAGATGAAACTTTTTGGATGACTCAAAAAAAAGATGGCAGAGTTATTTGGTGTACAGCGACCGGCAATCACAAAACATTTAAAAAACATTTTTGAAACCGGAGAATTAAATGAAAATTCAGTTAGTTCCATTTTGGAACAATACTGCCGAGGACGGGAAAAAATACAAAACAACTTTTTATAACCTGGACGCAATAATATCAGTTGGTTATCGTGTGAATTCCCGACAAGCAACTAAATTCAGGATTTGGGCAACTCAAACTTTAAAAGAATTCATCGTTAAGGGTTTTGTGCTTGATGACGAACGATTAAAACAAGGAAAACATTTCGGTAAAGATTATTTTGATGAGTTACTGGAACGAATAAGGGAGATTCGTACCAGTGAAAGGAGATTTTATCAAAAAATAACCGACCTTTACGCTCTTTCCATTGATTATGATAAAAATGACCCTTTGACAAAAGAGTTTTTTGCTACGGTCCAAAACAAATTACACTGGGCAATAACAGGAAAAACAGCCGCAGAAATAATTTACGATTCAGCAGATGCGATGAAAATATATATGGGATTAACCACCTGGAAACATGCTCCTGATGGGAAAATCCTAAAATCTGATTTTCCATAGCGAAAAACTATCTGAGCAAACAACTTAAAGAATTAAACCGAATAGTTTCTGCCTATTTGGATTTGACTGAAAATAGAGCTGAAAGGCAAATTCCTACAAAAATGGAAGCCTGGATAAAATTTATAAACCAATTTTTGAAATTATCAAATTATCCGATTTTAAAAGACAAAGGGAAAGTAAATGCCTTGGAAGCAAAACTAAAAGCAGAACAAGAATATGAAAAGTATCGAATAATTCAAGACAAGAATTATATATCAGATTTCGACAAAGAAATAAAACGACTTAAAGGGAAATAATAAAGCACGAAAGCATAACAAAGGCTATTGGAATAATTTCAAAATCTGGAAGATATGGTGGAACATATGCTCATAAAGACATTGCCTTTGAATTTGCATCCTGGATTAGTCCAACTTTTAAACTCTACTTAATAACAGAATATCAGAGATTAAAAGAAATTGAAACTAACCAATATAATCTTGAATGGAATGTAAAAAGAATTCTGAGCAAAACTAATTATTATATTCAAACCGATGCTGTAAAAAATTTCATTCTTCCTAAAAAAGACTATGATAAAGACAAAGAATGGCTTATATATGCAGAAGAAGCCGACTTGTTAAATGTTGCTTTGTTTAACTGTACCGCAAAAGATTGGCGGGAAGCAAATTCTGATTTAGCAAAAAAAATCAATGAATATTCGTGACATTGCAAGTATAAATGAACTTGCAATTTTATCTACTCTTGAGACGATTAATGCTCAAATGATCAAGGAAAAAATCAGCAAGAATAATAGATTTCATAAATTGAGAGAAATTGCTAAATATCAACTATCAGTTTTAAACGAAAAAGACTTTATGAAAGCATTGAAAAAACTAAATGACAAGGTTTATATTGAACATAAAAACAAGCTGAAATAATAAACGACGACACGCTGACAATGTATATAAAAAATAGGTGAAACAGTAGTAATATCAAAGTTTGCATCCCGTTTCAACTTCATCGTAAATTGAAAAATAAGTGCTTCGAAATCGCCTACTTTTACTTTTTATATACTCACCGTTTGCGTTATTAAAGGAAACAGAAAATGAAAGTATTAGAAAGGAATTTAGACGAAATAAGAACTAAAAAAGAATTTAAAAAGGTTCTTTGGATTTATAATTTTTGGGGATGACTAACTGAAAGAAAAGCAGCCAAAAATGTCCTCAAATTGGCTGATATAAAAAATGGAAATACTATTCTGGATGTTACTTGCGGAACTGGTGAAATGTTAGAAAAAATTGTGAAAATAAATCCTGACGACAAAAATATTGGAATAAACCTATCACCTGATATGCTAAATAATGCGAGAAAAAAGCTAAGGGGGTGGAATAAAATAAGTCATTGATCTTAAATTGCTAACTTGTTGTT
>CAZXJG010000317.1:0-2637 GCA_964640985.1 uncultured Melioribacteraceae bacterium
TATTACCTTTGGGTTTTAATTCACTTATAAAAAATTTTATAAATTTCTTTAATTAAATTTTTACAAAAATTTATAATTTTGACTTTTTTTATGACTTTTAAAGTTCTTTGATTTTTTATCTCGTTAAGGGTTATAATTTCATTTATCATACTCGTTAAATTATCAATGGCTCTTCCAATTGAACGGAAATGATTTGCTCTTTGTTTTTCATTTAATTTGTTATGGTACAACTCTAATATTTCTGTAGATAAAGCTATGGTAGCAATAGGTCCGCGAACTTCATGTGAAAGGGTTGTGATAAAATTTGATATGAGCTTATTTGTTTCTCTTTCTTTTTTTAACGATTTGGCTATTACCTCTTCAATTTTTTTCCTTTCGGTAATATCATGCCCAAATAATAATAAAAACTCAACTTTACCGCTCATTCCTAATTCAGGTACTATTGTCCAATCAATCCATAAATCATTAGATAATTTTATTACAAAGTTTTTCTCCCTTTTCTCAGTAAAAACCGAACTTAATAATCTTATCCAAATACTTTTTTCTTTATCGGTAAAGTCCAAGTCACAAATAGTTTTACCTAATAATTCCCCAACAATTACCCCTAATCTGAATGAAGCTGTTGCATTTCTATAAATAATTCTAAGATCTCTATTTAATCTTACAATTAAGGTATTTGTTTTTTCAGTTAATATTTTAACGCCTTCTTCCGAAAGACTTGATTTGTATAATTTTTTATCAAATTTAAATTTATTAGTTGAAATATTTTCTTCATTGAAGTTATTTTTAGAGATTTCTATTAATACACCAATACTTTTTAAGGGATTACCGTTTTCATTATAATCGGTTAATCCTTGCAAATTAACATACTTGATGTTTCCGTTTTTAAGTTTTATTCTATGATTTATATTAATTGGTTTTTTGTTTTTTACAGCATTTATAAAAGCGAAATTCACCATTTCTTTATCATCTTGAAAAATAAAAGGTATATATGTTTTGGTTGTGGGTAATATTGAATTTGGGTTTAACTCAAGAATGCGGAAAAAACTCTCATCCCAAAATAAACAATTCTCTTTATAATTAAATTTCCAATATCCCACAAGCTTGTCGAAGTCACTGTTCAATTTAGAGCTATCTTCATGCGTTTTCAATTTAACATTTTGCTTTGAGGAAATATCATTTACAATTCCTTTTATTCCGATAAATTTATCAGAGTCCCTAAGAAAAAATGCAATGTCTTGGATTAGAAATTTCTTTTTCTTTTTCGGTAAAATTTCTGTCTCTAATATGTTGTAATAAATATCTGAAAGTGATTTTAAATGAAATTTTGTTAAATGGGATTTTATTTTTTTATTATTTACTGAAGCAAAAACTTCAAAAGCCGATTTTCCAATCGCTTCTTGATCCGAAATACCGTAAATATCTTTAATCGCAGAAGTTACGTGAGTAATTATATAGTTTTCATCTAATTCATAAACGAAAGTATTTTTATTATTATCAGATGTGTGACTATCAAAATTATCTTCCAATTGATTTTTTGATTTAATTACATCTTCGCAAGTTATTAATATTCTATTAATGTTATTATCAGTTTGTTCTATTGGAATTAAGTTGGCTTTCACCATTAAAAGTAATTTTCCCCAGCCGATAATTTCGAATTCAATTTTATTCTTTTTTCCTTTTAACACTTGGCTAAATATTGTTTTAATTTTTCTTTTATAAGAATTTGTTACAAATTCAAGAAATGATTTATCAATTGCTTCTTCTAATTTAACAACCTGAATTAAATTAAGTGCTGTTTTATTTAACCCAACGATATTCCATTTCGAGTCTATAACTATTAAGGGAAACGGAAAATAATTTATAATATTTTTACTCCCCTTTTCTTGCCCAAATAAACGTTTTTCCGATTCTAATATTTCTGAAACCTTAAAAGTATAACCCCAAAAACCTACTATTTCATTATTGATATTTTGAGGGAAAACATATTCTTCTAACCGGATATATTTGTGAGTATTTTTTTCTAAAACACGAATAATTTGTATTTTTGGTTTTCCATTGTTATTTAACTCTCTAAATAGTTTTATTGCTTTTCCTTTATCATCCGGATGTATGATATTAAATCCATTGCCTGGCATTTTTTGAAGTTCTTCAGAAGAATAACCTAATAATTTTTGCACATTTGGGCTAATAAAGCTAAAGGTGAGCCATTTCTTACCCGGGATATATAATCCCGAATAAATTATTCCTTTGTTTTCTTTTAATAAATTGTCAATGATATTGGCAGGTAACTCTTTATACCCCCCGTACATAATTTTGTTCATTCTTTTGCTATTTTAACAAGTGCACTATTATTGTATAAAAAAGAAAATTAAATTTATTTAGAAAATACTTTATGATATTCGATGTTTCAACACACCCTACAGAAAAAATAAAATCGATCTTTCGAATAAAAACAAAACAATATTTTGTTAAATATTCCTTTTTATTACATAGTCATCACTTTGCGAGAGTATGGTTATTAATATATCACAAAAAAAATTTTAAGTGTTCGTTAAAAACAAAATATATTAATATTAAACATTACTAAACATATTAAAAATCGACAATATATCAAATAATATCAAAGCAAAATTC
>CAZXJG010000318.1:0-2629 GCA_964640985.1 uncultured Melioribacteraceae bacterium
GTTACAGCCTGAATTACTTTTTTACCGATGGAAGTACTAAGACTTCGTGAAAACCAGCCCATAAAAAAACCTCCTGATTATAATTTTATAAGAAAAAAGTAATGAAACTAAGAAAGGATAAATCTTTAAATCGTAAATATAAACTGTAGTCATATATTAGATTTTTATAAAATGAAACATTATTATTTTAGCTGTTAAAATAATGTTATTAAGATTAATATAAAAGCTTTCGATTAAAAAAAATATCAATAACCGAATTATACATTGCCGTTGAGTACATTTTACGATTTGCATCACTTTGTAAGTAAAAGTTTCTTCAAACGGAAATATTGTTACTTTAATAAAAAACAGCAAATAAATTCAGTAATATTATTATAATATGGTTGTATAATAACACTAAACAAATTAAATTAATATGTATTTCAATTTTATTGTCAAAAAAATTTTTTTTATCTTTAAATAAAAATTGATATTATTTAATTTGAGTAAAAAATTATGATAAAGGGTAAAAGAATTAAAGGTTTCACCACAATTTTAATCTTTTTTTTCTTAATTGTTTCTAACAAAATCTTTTCTCAATCATTTGGCTTCGGTTGTTTGGGCTTATCAAGTTTTTATGGCGGTTATACTTACCAACAATTTAATGCAGATGGATTAAATAAACAAGTTGAGCAAAATTTATTAAGTGCAGGGTTAATACCATATAAAGCGGAATTTGGATTAGCCAAAGGATATAGAGTTGGTGCAAATATTTTTCGCGCTAAATTTTCCGGGTATTTTATAACTCTAAAAGGCTTTTATCAATTTTTACAAGAAAATCATAAATACAACAATAACATTGGCAATTTGAAAAACGACTATAGAGAATATAATTTGCAGGTGAATTATTGGGGTGTAAGTTTAGATTTCGGATTTCCACTTTTAAGTTTTATTGATCTTAAATTAATTGAAGGCGGTATTAGTTTTTACCAACCCGAATTAATTGTAAAAATTCGAACCTCAAATAATTCTTTAAATCAAGTAAAATATAGTAACAAGAAATTACATATCGGATATTCTGTAGGCTCCGGATTAATTTTACATTTAATACCAAATTATATTAGTATTGAAGGTACTATAGCTTACAATTATATTAAAATAATTAATTTGTACGACACAAATCATAAACTGTTTTATACACTCGGAAATAAAGATCTTACCTATGGTAAAAATTTTTCCGCTACAGTACAATTAAATATCGGTTTGCCGCTTTAAGGAACAATAAAATGGGTTTAACAAAATTTGATAAAGCTTCTGCTATTGTATTAAATGACTGTTTGGGAGTAAAAAAAGAAGAAAAAGTACTTGTAATAACTGATGAAAGCAAAAGGGAAATAGGTTATTCCCTTTATCATAATGCCCGAAGATTAGGTTATAATTCCTTATTTGTGGAGATGAAATCTTTAGAAATAAATGGAGAAGAACCGCCTAAAGAAATTGCAGATTTAATGAAAAAATTTGATGTTGTCATTTGTCCTACCGCTAAGTCGTTAACCCATACTAATGCAAGGCGTAATGCTTCGGCAAAGGGTGCACGAATAGTAACTATGCCTGGTATTACAAAAGAAATAATGATACGATGTGTGGATGCCGATTATATCCGGATTGCTGCCATGACCATCAAAATATCACACTTAATGGATAAGACAAATTTGATCCGGATAACTTCAAAATTTGGAACGGAAATAACACTTGACGTAACAAACAGAAAAGCAATTTCAGGTAAAGGATTATTTCATCAAAAAGGTGATGCCGGAAATTTGCCTGCCGGTGAAGCATTTGCTGCACCAATTGAAGGAAAATCTCACGGGGTCTTTTTTGTTGATGGTTCAATGGCAGGTATAGGTATGATTGATAAAACACCAATTAAAATTGAAGTAAAAGATGGACTGGTAGTGAATATTAGCGGAGATTATAAAGCAAGGAAACTTATTAAAATTTTAAAACCATTCGGTAAAAAAGGAAAAAATATTGCTGAAATAGGAATTGGTACAAACTACAAGGCTAAATTAAGCGGTAATATACTTGAAGATGAAAAAGTGTTGGGTACTTGCCATATTGCTCTCGGTAATAATAAATCGATGGGCGGGAAAGTAAATGTGCCTATACATATAGACGGTGTTATAAAAAAACCTACAATTTATTTTGATAACAAAATTATTATGAAAGACGGGAAACTGTTGGTATAACCTGATAGTTAATTTTTTTATTGATTTTACACATGTTAAAAGTAGTTTGTTGCAATAAAAGAAAAACGTATTAATAAAATATGCCATTTAAAAAGGAGTTTTTTCAGCCTAAATAAATTGTGATTTCACTAAATTTATTACTTCTACAAAGGGGACAATTAATAATTTCCAGATAGTCCACAATGGACCAATGTTGTTAATTTTAAGAAAGAAGAATTATAAATAATTTAGTGCGGTAAACCGTAAGATAGAAGTCAGAAGTTAGAAGATAGAAGTTAGAATTTTTGTGCACTAAATCTACAGAATATTACGTAAATATTATCTACGTGGTATTTGCGCATAGCTCACAGAGATACAAGGGAATTCTATCTATGAACTGTGAATAATTTTTCTCCCGTTTT
>CAZXJG010000319.1:0-2622 GCA_964640985.1 uncultured Melioribacteraceae bacterium
CAATGGGAAAAGATTTCGAGAATCTCTATTTTAATTTTTTATTCTTTCTTCGCTGGCGGTATCTAAAAGTTTAGGGATATTATCCTGTAAAACTATCATGCATTTTTCACAGGATAACAATTAAATAATGAATAAATTTAATTATAAAAGTACATCATAACCTATTAGATATCACGGAATTAAAAATATTTTAACGTTGTCATATAAATTAATTATCATTATTTTGAGAATAAATCATGTAGTATATTTCAAAATTCGGATTTAGTATTTTGTAAGTTAATAATAAGGTTATATGCTTTGCTTAATTCAAAATAAATTTTTATGTTTTTTTGACTTAAAAATCACAAATAAATTGGAGGAAATAAATGGGAACAAAAAAAGATTATTGGGCTAGCAAAAGGAATGATGGTAAATGGGCGGTCAAACACTCCGATGCAAAAAAGGCATCATCCTTGTTTAATACACAAGAAGAAGCTTGGAAAGAAACAAGAAGACTTGCTAGAACTGCAGGCACGGAGGCATTTTTAAAAGATAAAAATGGTAAAATACGGGCACGTAATAGTTACGGTAACGATCCATTCCCTCCAAGAGGTTAAATTTTATGAGTAAACGAAATATACCTGTAGCCTTAATTTATGATTTTGATGGTACCCTTGCTCCTGGGAATATGCAAGAAAGAGATTTCATTCCTGCTATAAAAATGAAAACAAAAAAATTCTGGACAGAAGTTTCGAAAATCTCAAAACAACAACAAGCAGATAATATTCTTGTTTATATGAAGTTAATGCTTGATAAAGCTCAAGCTGCCTCAATACCTGTTAGAAGGGAAAATTTCAAAGATTATGGGAAAAATTTATCCTTTTTTAAAGGAATTCATCCATATCAAAACAATGGTGTTACAGAAAAAGGTTGGTTTGAAAGAATCAATCAATATGGTAAAACTAGTGGAATTAATATAGAACATTATATCGTTTCTTCTGGTATTCGAGAAATGATTGAAGGCACAGAACTTGCAAGAAAGTTTAAAAAAATCTATGCTTCATCGTTTTTTTATGATCATAATGGCATAGCTGTTTGGCCTACTTTAGCATTAAATTATACAACAAAAACACAGTATCTATTCAGAATTAACAAAGGGTGCCTTGATGTTAGTGATAATAGTTCAATAAACAATTTTATACCAGAAGAAAAACGAGTTATTCCTTTTAAACACATGATATATATTGGTGACGGCGATACTGATATTCCGTGTTTTAGACTCATTAAAGAACGTGGTGGACATTCTATTGCTGTCTATAAACCCAAGACTAGTGGAGCCAAAAATAAAACAAAGAATTTAATCAATGATGGTAGAGTTAATTTTATTGCAACAGCTGATTATCGTAACGCTTCCCAAATTGACAGAATTGTAAAGGGAATAATTGACAAAATTCAAATAAATAATGCTCTATATTCGATTCATTAAAATAGTAATTAACAGCACATACGAGCTTTTCCACCCGACCCCCGATAAAAAACATCGGGACAAGCTGCGAAAACGATGTAGCTTTTTGTGGTATTTTTGAGTTTTGCGTTGTCGTTCTAAATTGTAGTTTAACAGTAGTGCAGTTATATAAATTTAAATAATTATTGGCAGTAGTTTTTCAATCCAACATTGTAGTTCGGGGCGGACCCCGACAAAAAGAATCGGGACAAGCTGGGTGAAAAGCCACGCCGTTATATGGTTTAGCATTAAAGGAGAGAGTATGGCGCTAATAAAATGTCCAGAATGCGGTACTGAAGTATCTGAAAATGCAACTTCGTGCCCGAAATGTGGTAACCCCTTAAAGAAGACGGCTCAAGGAATGAGCGGTTGTAGTCTTTTCTTTTTAATTGTTGCAGCAATAATAGTAGCTGTTATTCTAATATCTGTTGGTTTATAATTTTTGTATGAAATCTGATTTCAAGTATTTATTAGATCCACTATTCCTTTCTTCACTTGTTTTATACTTATTAAACAAGCTTTCTTTTTTATCATTTATTAAACTTAGATACAATTTCACTACATTTTATCTCAATGATTTACTTTTGATACCTGTTTTATTGCCTGCTATTTTATTTTTATCAAAATCATTATACTTTAGGACTAATAATGATCCTCCCAAACTAATAGAGATAGTAGTTCCATTATTAATTTGGTCGTTAGCATTTGAGTTTATTGGACCTAACTTTTTTTATAAGGGTACATCTGATCTATTTGATGTAATTGCATACTCTGTTGGTGGATTTATCAGTTGGTTAATATGGAATCGAGTAAATATTTTAAAGTGTTTTCACTATAAGCATTTCTCTAATTAAAAAATTAGTTTTAATGGAAAAGCCATATAACGTTATAATGGATTCATCTCGAAGCCCCGATAAAATGCAAGAGTCCCTTAATTTTCGGCATTGCCGTCCCAATGGGAAAAGATTTCGAGAATCTCTATTTTAATTTTTTATTCTTTTTTCGCTGACGGTATCTAAAAGTTTAGAGATATTATCCTGCAAAACAATATGTAAAACTATCCTACGTTTTTCACATGATAACAATTAAACACCGATTTTCGCAAAAGCCTAAAAAGTCATAGTTTATACCTAAAATAA
>CAZXJG010000320.1:0-2619 GCA_964640985.1 uncultured Melioribacteraceae bacterium
TTCAAAGTATTAAACATAATTACAACACAAGCTCACTTGAAGATAATGCTAAAATATTACTAAAAAATGGTGAAGAATACAGAAGTAGAAATATCAAAATTCTATCTGATTCTTCATTACGGTTCACAATAAATAAAGTTATAGAAAAATATCTTCCTCTTATTGAAGTAAAAAGAGTGAGTTACAAAAATAGATGGCTGGGTATTCCGAGTAGATTTTTAATTGGTGCTGCCGCCGGTTATGTTTTAGGAATTTATATTGGCAACAGCTTTAACGGCAAAACTCAAAGTGGTTATAATAAATCGACTTATTTTTATGGGTTAGGAGCACCTGTAGGTGCCTTAGTTGGAGGCATTATAGGCTTTATAACCGGTTACAACTATATCTACCAATTTAATCCTTAACATTTTGAAGATTTAAATATTATCAGAATTCTGTAGGAATTCAATTATTATTGAAAATAAACGCCAAAAACATCGATAAACATCGCAGACGTTCTATTTTGATTTTCGGTGTTTTTGATGTATCAGCACAATTCTGAAAAACAAAATTCTAAATTACTTGTAAAAAAATAACTCCTGAGCTAAAGTTTCAAACTTTGCATATTTTTTTATAAAGTCCCCTATTAATTTTTAGTAAATAATACAAAACCAAACGCACCTTAGAACCGTTTTTCAACATCGCATATCCATCCAGAATTTTTAGAATTTCATTGTGAATAGATACGGTACTTTTCCCGAAATTATCACAACTTCATGTTGTTGAACAATTAAAATCTATTCGGTCCGGCATTTCTTATCGGTTCGTCAGCATCGGCTTCAAATTCTTTAAAATTTTCGTGAAACATATTTGCAAGTTTTTTTGCAGCCGAATTATATTTATCCTTGTCTTGCCATGTATTTCTTGGATTTAACACTTCGGAAGGAACACCGGCTACTTCTTTTGGAATGTGTAGTCCGAAAAAAGGATCCGTTTCTGTTTCTACATTGTCCAATTTTCCTTCGAGTGCGGCATTGAGCATTGCTCTTGTGTACTGAATTTTCATTCTTTTCCCAACTCCGTAAGCACCGCCGCTCCAACCGGTATTTATTAACCAGCATTGGGAATTATGTTTTTCTATTTTTTCCCCTAACAATTTAGCATACACAGAAGGATTCAAAGGCATAAAAGGTGCACCGAAACAAGTACTGAAAGTAGCTACCGGTTCTGAAATACCTTTTTCGGTTCCGGCAACTTTGGCAGTATAACCGGAAATAAAATGATACAAAGCCTGTTCAGTTGTTAGTTTCGAAATAGGGGGAAGCACGCCGAAGGCATCGGCTGTAAGCATAATTATGTTTTTAGGATGCGGACCCATTCCGGTTGGTTCTATATTTTTAATATGTGTTATGGGATAAGATGCTCTCGTGTTTTCGGTAAGCGTGTTATCAAACAAATCTATGCGCCGGGTTGCAATATCCATTCCCACGTTTTCCAGAATAGTTCCGAATTTCCTTGTACATTCGTAAATATCGGGTTCTGCTTCTTTTGAAAGTCTGATTACTTTTGCATAACAACCGCCTTCAAAATTGAAAACGCCTTTATCACTCCATCCATGTTCGTCATCGCCGATAAGTCTTCTTTTGGGGTCAGCCGAAAGTGTTGTTTTTCCGGTTCCGGATAATCCGAATAGTATTGCAGCATCATTGTTCTCACCAATATTGGCCGAGCAGTGCATAGCCATCACATTTTTTAACGGAAGCAAATAGTTCATCACAGTAAAAATTGATTTTTTTATTTCTCCTGCGTAACTGGTTCCGCCAATAAGTGCAAGTTTCTTTCCAAAATGAAGAATAATAAAAACAGGAGAATTAGTCCCGTCAGTTTCCGTATCTGCCTGGAAATATGGAAAATCAATAACAGTATATCTTTCTTCTTTCGCATCTATTACATTTCTATCTTTCGATTCTATAAACATATTTCTCGCAAACAAACTGTGCCATGCAGTTTCCGTTATAACTCTAATAGGTAAACGATAATCAGTGTCCGCACCGGCATAACAATCCTGTAGATAAAGGTCTCTACTTTCAGCATAGGAAAGCATTTTGTTAAATATTTTATCGAAATATTTTTCATCAATCGGTCTGTTTACCTTACCCCACCAAATATTATTTTCACTACTTGGTTCTTTTACGATAAATTTATCGTTAGGGCTCCTTCCTGTATGCCGGCCTGTTCTTGTTACCAAAGGTCCGTGGTGCGAAAGTCTCGCTTCTCTTCTTCTTATGGCTTGTTCATAAAGGGAAGGTGTTGATTGGTTATAAAAAATATTGTTCAGGTTGTGAAACCCCAATTCAATTAATTGTTTCCAAATCTCAATTTTTGTTTTCATATTTTCCTTTAAGGTTAATTAATAATTAATAAGTAAAATAATAAAGAATATAATTAAAATTAGAAAAATTTTACTAAAATAGTAAAATCATTCTAAAAACATATCTTCCATAAGGGAATTTTTTTATTCAATATTTCAAAGAACTTTTACGGTAAGAATTTTAGATTGAAAAATATGACTAATTTTTAGTAATTTTAATGGTTAATTTTCTGCTGAATTTTGGTCGGTTTTTGGACGGAATCAACTCT
>CAZXJG010000321.1:0-2600 GCA_964640985.1 uncultured Melioribacteraceae bacterium
TTTATTTTAGGTATAAACTATGACTTTTTAGGCTTTTGCGAAAATCGGTGTTAAAACACAAATCCTACTATAAATTGATGTGATTTATTTATCCTATTATCATATTTGTAGAAATATCTAAAATCCAATTTCAATTTGGTAGATAAGGAGTAATTTGTACCAACTCCCAATATCACGCCATAAGAATGATTAGGAAATACATGAAAAGTTGTATTTTTATATTCATCCGGTATTTTATCAAATGAATTATAAGATTTATAAGATATAGAAAACCCAGGGCTACGATCTATTTTCCCATTAATAATATTATAGCTTAAATCTAATAATAGATATGGTGAAAAATTACGCATCTTAAAAACATATTGAAAACCTAAAGAAATTGGAAAAACATCATACATATATTTCTTTATGTTATATTGTTCCGCATTATAAAACACTTTATTATCAATTGTATCAATTGAATATGTTTTAACAGAATATTGTATGCTATGAAATAATTTAGAATATCCTAATGAAAAATTCATATTCAGGTTTGAAATCACATTAGTTTTAATTTCAAAAAGGAAAGAACCGCCTATTTCCGAACCGGTTTCAAAATTAATCCCTCCATAAACCCCGTACCCTAAATTAGAAAAGGTAAAAACATTTTCTTTCCCTTGTGCGTGAGAAACATTAAAAGTAAGAAGAAGCAACAAAACAAATAATTTTTTCATTTTAACCTCAGTTTAATTGCTCTAAAATTGATATATGTAATAATAAAAAGTTACTGAATTTATATAAATACTTTTCAGATATTTTAATAATTTTATATGTTCTTTTTTTATATCAAAATTTCTGTATCACATAGTTTAATCTTTCCGGTTTTACATCTAAAAGTTTAGTAAACGGCGGTATTGTAATATGGGGTACGATAGTTCCCAAGGTATCTTTAAGCGCTTGTCTGTAAGTTATATATACTTTCAAATCTTTATTTGTCATTTTTGACAATTGATTCATTCCTCCCCTTAAAATAATTGTTATACTTGGCGGTAATAATAATATTCTTCGCGTAGATGGAGTGTTTTTTACTTTTACCGTTACATTTTCAAAAGTTTTATCGACAATCCTTTCTACGTCAAATTTTATTAAACATTTCTTCGGATTAAAAGAAACACCGTCAATAGCTTGAATCGGTACTTCTCTTGAAACTTTGTTTTCAATATTAAGAAAAGTTATAGGTTCTGTTTTAACGAAATTTATTTTTTTTATTATACTTTTTGCACCGGAAATAGTAATAACTTTGGGGATAATTTTGATTTTCGAAACTATTCCATAACCATTTTGAATATTTATTTTATTTTCAATAACAACTTGTACTTTTTTCGATTTAACTTTTTCAAGTTTAAATTTTATAATATGCGGAGTTGCTTCTATGACTTGTAAATTTGATGTAAGCCAAGTATTAGCACCATATAAATTTCTGACTAATACGGTTTGTTCTCCTGCCTTCTTTTCAACCGGTACCGCAAATTTATGTTTTCTGCCAAAACTAAGCGGAGCAAGCTGCCAGCCTTGTCCCTTTAAACTTAAAGATATTATTTTCTCCGATACTTGTCCAATTGCATAACCTTTCGGTACATTTTTAAATACTATAGGTACGGTAAAACTAGTAAAATAGACATCCGACAACGATACGAATATCCAAAGGAGTATCGAAAAGGTAGTGATAAGTGTTATTGTTAAAATCTTCTTTTTCATTAGAACAAATATAAAAAAACCCCACACTTTGTGGGGTTAAATTTAATTGTGTAATATTATTTTAGCATCTTAAAATAATCAATCAAAACTTGCCGATTTGCTTTTGATATCTCTCTTCCTTTTATTGGAAAGTTATCAAAACTTCTTGCTAATTTTCTTAACTGATGTACATTTAGTTTTTTTATTTCTTCATCGGAAAAATCAGAGCCGATATTATCAAAGTTATCATGAATTCCGCTTTCTTGGTCATGATTTTCCTTTTCTAAATTTTCATCGAAATAAGTTTCATTTGTTTTCGTACCGGTTTTTCCGTCTTCATCAAATAAAGATACTTCATCACTTTCCCGATTTATTTTTTTATGCTTTATTTTAGGTTTAGACTGAAACGCCTTTTTACCATGTGAGTATATGATATTTTCTAATTGATCATCAGGTCTTGGAATTACGTGAGTAGAAATCAATTGACCCACACGCTGAGCTGCAACGGCACCGGCATCAACAGCCGATTTAACTGCTGCTACATCGCCAACTATTTTTATAACCACCAATGCTCCGCTAACCCGCTCTTTACCTATTAATTTTACTTCAGCAGCTTTCACCATTGCATCGGCAGCTTCAATAGCAGCCACCAACCCCTTAGTTTCAATTAAACCTAAAGCTAATTGCATAACTTTGATTTTTATTTAGAACGTTTAGGAAGTATAAGTTCAACATCCGAATGAGGACGAGGGATAACGTGAACAGAAACTAATTCTCCAACTCGTTGTGCCGCAGCAGCGCCGGCGTCTGTAGCGGCTTTTACTGCCCCTACATCTCCTCTTACCATCACGGTTACATATCCACCGCCAATTGTTTCTTTGCCA
>CAZXJG010000322.1:0-2585 GCA_964640985.1 uncultured Melioribacteraceae bacterium
AGCATTGAAAACAGTGCGCTTGAGAAATCTAAAGGGATTTTGTTACAATAGCAAAATTTGGTAAAAAAATTGAAAGTTTAGATGAAATAAATAACTGGATTGGAATTAGTAATTATTATAAATTTTCGCTGAATAACGGAAAAACAGACATTAATCCTGAAACGAAGATTTACAATTTTATTAAGGATAAGTCTCAAATTGAAAAGTATTGGTCAGTTAATGATGAATTAGTTGAAAAGGAACTTGAAGTATTAAAACCTAATTATATTATATCATTTAATGGAAGAAAATTAAAAAAATTAAAGCAATACTCAGAAAAAGAATGTAAGATTATAAAGATTAATGACCCATCTTGGATTTTACAAGGCGGTAGTGGTGTTTTTAAAGAAAATAAAAGTTGGTGGAAAAAAGCAGAAAACTGCAAGGATAAAGAAATTAAGGAATTGGTAAATCGTTATCTGAAATTTATTAATGGAAATTACAAGGGTAAAAAAGAGAGCGTTAGAATATATTTATTGAAATATTATTCTGACTGGAAACAATAAAAAAACGCAAAATAATAATGTATATAAAAAATAGGCGGAACAACAGTGGTATCAAGGGGTGTAGTCCGTTTTATCATTCTTGTAACTTGAAAAATTTGTGCTTTGAAACCTATTACTTTTTATATGCCAATCGTTACCGCTAACCTGCGAATATTTCTGAAGAAGAGCTATTAGGAAAAATTGAACAATATAATAATGACCGTGACTACCACAGTATCTTGGTACAACTTCCCCTTCCGGATCATATCAATGAAGATAAAATAATAGAATCAATAAAACTCGAAAAAGATGTTGACGGATTTCATCCTATAAATGTCGGAAGATTGGTCATCGGAAAAGATTCGCTTCGCTCGGCACACCTGCAGGAATTCAAGAATTATTCAAATGGTCTTAAAAACTCACCTTTACACGAAGATAAGCCTGGCTGGCATTTTTCCAGGAACCTAACAGCGAGACGGATTTGCCTCCGACTAAAAAAGTTCCTACGGCTATTTCCAGGTTGTCTATTCCCTGATAAGTTAACTCGGGGAAGAAACCGTATCCATAATTTTCACTTATCTTATCCCATTTATCTACTTCTAAAGCACCTCCAAAAGCAATCTTCAGTTGATCATCAAATAAAATTTTTTCTAATCTTGCAAAAAAGTAATCGTTTAATGTGTTACCTCTTTCAGTAAAAAAACCGTGCATCCATTGGACATTTAAATAATACCCTCCAGGGAAAGTATAATCACCGCCTAATGTAAATTTAAAATAGGGTGTCTTATCAAGAGCGACCGTTTGATAATAAACTCCATTTACTGAATTGTAGGTAATAATTTTATCCGGAATAATCAGCGCACTCTCACCCCAGAATCCAATGCCGCTGATTTCCGTAGAAAAATCGGTTCCAATTACCTGGATTTTCGGGAAGGATAGCCCTGCTTTTCCCGGATTGCTGCTGCCCGAATTATAATTTAATGAAGTGAGAATAGGAATATCATCATACCCGTTAAAATAGCTGAATGAGTAATCCCATCCGGCAAAGTTACTTGATAATTTAAAAGCGAACATACTGTTGCTCAACCTATTTGCCGGCAATATTACGCTGTCTTTAACTGAAGCTAAGGCATTACTTAGAAATAAACTTGTTCCGTTTCTCGGCAATAGGACAGGTTCAAAATTCGGCAGCCAAACTGCGATAAGATTATAATCGCCGAGATAATAAGACGCTTTTACTGCCCAGCTTGGTATCTTTTCCGCAAAATTATTTAGATCCGAAAAATCTTTTGAGTTGAGATTATCAGTCTGATTTAATTTATCCGCTGTGCCCCAGCTAATTCTTTGTTTTCCTATTTTCAAATCAAGATCATCGAATAAAAAACCGTAAAGAGAAACATAAGCTTCCCACATTGAAACATTTGTAGGAAACAATTGATTAATGTTTTCAAGGTCATTTAATTTTTTCGCTCTTGCCAAATCATAAAATCTAAAATCGACGCTGCTGAATAGATACAGTTTATCATTTGGCGATACGGAAGTTTCAAACCGGAATCTGTTATAAAAATCTTCCATCGGCAAAGCATTTTTGCTTATATAATATCTTTTATCTAATTGTAAAAATCCGCCGATTTTAGGTTGAGCATAAATTTTATAAAAGTTTAACGGGCTCAATATTAATGCAAATAATACGATTAATATGAATTTTATTTTTCCCATTTTTTAACTATTCCGGTCGTTTCAAATTTCTTTCCGTGAAGACTTTGTTAGATAAACCTTGGTCAAATTTTATATCAGTCAAAGTTAAAGTTGTTCTATGATCCTTTTTGAGATTCCGCATTTCCATCTTTCTGCCGAACCAGTAATTACCAATTTTTTCAATATTATCAACTGTAAGAACTTTTAATTGTTTACCGTTGTTGTAATACTCGATCTTGCGATAAACATAATTTGATTGATCGACGTATAGAATCAATTTTTCATAACTCACATCGGCATTTGGTTTTGGCTTAAGTTCCAATACATATTGATTGTTTTCTTTTTTTAATAATTTTGCAGTAT
>CAZXJG010000323.1:0-2542 GCA_964640985.1 uncultured Melioribacteraceae bacterium
GATGCTAAAAAACATAATCTATATAACAATAAGTATTTTGATATTTTTTATAGGTGTACTAATCTACGGTATAATCTTAAACTCCGGTGAAGTATCTTTATCGAAAGCAATGAAAAAAAAAGGAATAAAGAATCTAGAAAATGTTCATTTGGTTATTCATAGAGAAGAATATAAACTGCAATTGTTTTCGGGAAAGAAATTAATTAAAGAATATAAAACGGTTTTCGGAAGAAATAATTCATTCATTAAAAGATCAAAATCTGATTTTGTAACACCTTTGGGAAAATATAAAATATACAAGATTATTAAAAAGTCTAGATATTATAAAACATTTAAATTAAATTATCCGAATTCGTACAATGCGGCTGTTGCTTTACGCAACGGCAATATAAGTAAAAGTGAATATTTGGAGATTGTTAATGCAGATAAAGATGGTAAAGCTCCACCTGAAAACACAAAATTAGGTTCAAATATTAGTATACATGGAATTGGGAAATATAATTTTATTTTTAAAAATTTACCGTTTGTTTTTAATTGGACAAATGGTTCAATAGCATTAAGTAACCAAGATATCGATGAACTTTATTCAGTTGTTAAGATCGGGACAAGGGTTGAAATTAAAAATTAATTTGTAAAATTTATCAAAAAAGAATCTATAAAATTGAAAATATTTTTATCTAAATTATTTTTGTTAATTATTCTTTTAGGAGGGAATACTTTAACTGCGCAAGTTCATAAAAAATTTGAACTTACCGAGGTTAAATTCAAGGGGAATAATTCAATTCCGACTTCATCTTTAGAAAAAATTGTTACACAAAAAGCATCTCCATCCAGGTTTTTACAATTCTTAAATAATTTTACAAATTTAAATGAACCGCCTGTATATTTTGATTCGTTATACATACCGGGGGATATTGAAAAATTAAAAAATTTCTATAGATCGAAAGGATTTTTTAAATCACAAATAAATGTATCTTATAAACTTTTTAGAAGTAATTTAACTGCAATATTAATATATAATATAAAAGAAAATGCAGTTACGAGATTTAATAAATTTTCTTTAACAGGTTTGCAAAAAATTCCCGAATTATTCAAAAAAGATATTAACAAAATAGCTGAAATTGATACTAATTTAAACTATTCGGCACAAATGGTAGGTCAAAAGCGTAACGCTGTAATTAGTTTTCTGAAAGATCATGGGTACATGTTAGCAACAGCAGACAAACCTTTGGTTGAAGTTGATACGCTGTTAAATAAAGCAAATGTAACACTTAACTTAAATGTTGGGAAACGTTTCAGAATAAGTAAAATTAAAGTATTTAAAACCGGTGCGGGAGCTTCAAATGTAAAAAGTGATTTACTAAAAAAAATTACGGGCATTAAAGCGGGTTCTTATTATAGTCAATTTGATATTAATCGTGCACAAATACATTTATACCACACTAATCTGTTTACTTCGGTATTAGTTTCTGCAATAATTAGTGATACCCTTGGGAGTATGGTACCTATAGAAATTAACGGGGATATTGGGAAAATGAATGAACTTTCTCCTGAAATAATAATTAATAATGAAGACAATGCTTTTAACTTAGGACTCAAATTAGGTCTTGCAAGAAAAAATTTTTTAGGTGATGCCAGAAATTTTACATTAAGCTCTTCTGCAGCCGCACAAAATATTGTCCAGTTTTTACAGCATCCGGCGTTAAACGATACAAGTATTCTCGGTTACGCCGATGCACGATTTGGATTTGAACAGCCGTTTCTTTTCGGGAAACCGATAACTACCAAATTAATAACTTATGTTACTCTGCAAAAAAGAAGGGATGAATATAATGCAAGTATTTTGGGAACGAAACTTACTTTTAATTTTGAATTGCCTAAATTTACATTTTTAACCGCTTTTACGGCATATTTAAGTTGGGAGCGTGCGAAATATCTTTATCAAGATACGTACATCCGTCAGAATTTAAAAATTTCTTTTATCCGGGAACTAAAATCGTCAAGCAATAAAATAGATTCGTTGGTCAATTCATTTATGAAAAATATAATTACCGATAATTATACAACAAACAATACTATTTTTGGTTTTGATTTAAGTGCCGTTAAAACTAATTCCATTATGTTCCCAACTAAGGGATATACCTTAAATTTATTATTGGAAGATGGAAATTCAATTCCATATTTAATTAGTAAAATAGGAAGATTTCGATGGAGCAGTCCCGAATATTTCAAAGTTCTTTTTACATCGACTTATTATTTCCCCGTTTACCATGAAAATACTTCTGCATTTGGAGTGAAATTTAAAGTTGGTAATATTTTTAATTATAAGGGTAATAAAGCAGACATTCCTTTAAATCAGAGGTTTTATTCCGGCGGCAGCAATTCTGTACGAGGTTGGCGCAGTCGTCAATTGGTGCCGCGAAACCCTATACTTGACGTTACTAAACCAAGTGAGGATTTTAATGCAGTTCTCCTGAGAGGTATTAGTCCCGGAGGATATTTTTTATTGGAAGGTTCAATAGAAACAAGGAATAGATTAATT
>CAZXJG010000324.1:0-2530 GCA_964640985.1 uncultured Melioribacteraceae bacterium
TCGTGCTATTCTTGGCATGCTTATATTTTAACAGAATTTTTTGCAAACTCAATAAATAATTAAGTGAACCGTCCCCGGAATTTCACTTCTGGAACCAAGGGTCAATAATTAAGTATGGTGTCCCCCCGAATTCCGGTTGTAAAAAACTCCATCGGTCCACCTGTTGTGCGACAATTATAATTACCGGAATTCTTCCCGTTTCTTATCATTTTAGTCCCTTGATTAAGCTCTCTATCGTATCAACAAAATCTATTGCATTCCTATAAATTTTTTCTGCATCTTTTTGAGCAATAACCGAATCAGCTTTATACTGTGCCGTATTTCTTTTAGATTTAGTGGCCCACATTCTATTAACATATTTTTCATCAAGCCTTTTTGCAGATTTTATCTTCTCGATATCCTCTGATTCTATAGCTTTTTCTTTGAAAACAAAATGATATTCTAATCCTTCAATAAGACTTTCATGGCTTTGGGCTTTTATTCCTATTGCCGCCAACGCAGCTGTTGCCGCATGAAACATTGCATAATATCCGCAACTTATAGTCCAATCATATCCGATATAATCGGCACTTACTTTTAGTCTTTTCTTGCTCTCTTTATCTTTTGAAACTTCTATAAGTAAAGAACCTGTTTCGATATTATGTCTTGCCTTATCAACATGATACTTGACTAACGCTGTAATCGTAGAGTCTATCCTTAAATCGCCATTATCAAAATACCCTTTTACTTTTATTTTTAGCATTTCTTTCTTTAACCCACTCACTTTATTACCTCCAATATCAGTTCCCAAAATTTCTCTGCACCAAACAATATTATTTTATTTTTTAATATCTCCTTGGCTATATTATGTTCCTTATCCTTTAACATTGTTAGTAAATTTGTTGGCTCAGAAACTATAGGGTTGATTTCAACGCCAAAGCCTTTTGACAAGGCGACACATTCCATATCAATAATTTCATCATACTTATTTTTTGAAGGAACGAGGATGAAAAGATCGATATCACTTTTTTTGAAGTTGGTTCCTTTAGCCAAAGATCCAAATAGAACAACAGATAGTAGGTTGAAATCTGTTTTCTTAGGTAGTCCCGAAAGAAGCTTTTCAACAACAAAAAAAATCTTATCTCTTTTCTTTAGAAAATCTCCAGCTATCTGATTTGATATTTTAACAAAACTTGTTTTTACCTCTGGATTTTTATAGTTGGGCCTACAATATTTACGGTTTGAACGCTGTTCAATAACTAAAATCTCTTTATCTTTCAATCCTTCGACTTGTCTGTGTACATAACTATAAGAAATGTTTGTTTTCCTGGCTATCTCATTTATTGTAAACTGCGCATATACGTCATCGTAGAATAGCTTTATTATCTTATCTTGCATTTTTCAACCCCCACTATCACTCTTGGTGATAATATTATCACTAAAACTGATATATGTCAAGCGAAAATCTAAAGAGGAAAACAGGCTTTGTCTACTCCGGGTGGGGGGATTTCCAAATGGGAATTCGTTGATGAGCGACAATTATAATTACCGATTAAAAAAACATTCCCTGTTTTTACTTCATCTACATTTGTGTCCCTTGCTTAATGTGGTAACTAATTTTGTTTTTCTTGCAAAATTTAATGACCGATGCCGCAAGGCTGTTATAAAATTCCTTGCTGTATTTGAATTCCGAGGATTTGACATTATAATTTAAGCGGCCAAAGATAATTTTATCCACAAAAGATACTGATTCTAATATTTCAATCAAATCTTGCCTTATTAGATTTGGGGTAGGATAGGGCTCCATGCTAACCCACGTTTTCAGTCCTTTTTTATGCAAATAATTAAGCGAATCAATTCTATCTTTAAAATTAGCTGAATGCGGTTCAAATGCTTTCCTGAATTTTTCATCCAAGGAAACCAAGGTAATGCCATATTCATTATTTCCACTAAAGTCATTTTTATTATAAAGCTCTTTTGGGAATACTCCCTTTGTCAATACGGTACAGCGAATATCATTCGCATTCAGTTTATCAATAATTTTTAAACTCAAATCACCTACTTGCTTTTGATTATACATAAAAGGGTCCGTAGAAAAGCAGAGATGAACATACTCTATTTTATCTCTATATTTAGGGATTTCTTTATCTAATAATTCCAGGGCGTTAGAAACAATTTTAGGCTGACACCATTCTTCATAAGTCTTAATAATACCGCACCTTTTTTTCATCATATAAGCATAACATGGGTATCTACATCCATGAGAACATCCTTCCACATGATTTAAGCAGAAGTTAGCGTATTCGACCTTGCTTTTGTATAAGAGGGTTTTTCTATGTATGTTTCCGATACTCATTATTATCCACAGTTTCTGTCTCTTAAGGAGCAAGATGATAACACCGGGGACATTACACTTAACCACTTCTCCTTACCCCTTAGTTTTTCACTTCTGGAACCAAGGGTCAACAATTAAGTATGGTGTCCCCCCGAATTTACCATGCTTATATTTTAACAGAATTTTTAGCAAACTCAATAACTAAGTGAACCGTCC
>CAZXJG010000325.1:0-2513 GCA_964640985.1 uncultured Melioribacteraceae bacterium
TTAAAATCATACCCGGTGTACAAAACCCGCATTGAATAGAACCCTTTTCAACAAACGCTCTTTGTATCGGATGTAGATTTTCTCCTTTCGCTAATCCTTCAATTGTTGTAATGTTTTGACCTTCCGCTTCAATTGCAAGAACCAAACACGAGTTTACGGCTTTTCCGTTGAGCAGAACCGTGCAAGCACCACAGTCACCGAACTCGCATCCTTTTTTTGCCCCCGTCAACCGAAGCTGGTCTCGAAGCAAATCTAAGAGAGTCGTACCCGGGTCAACGGCAACTTCGTATTCCGTTCCGTTTACGTTTATATTTATCAGTTGTTTCAATAGTAATCCGTTAGGTTTATTTTTAAATAGTTTGTTTTAACGCCTTTAAAATTGCACGTTTAGTAAGAGTTTTTACCAAATCGCGTCTATAATCGGCACTTCCTCTTATATCATCAAGTGGAAGAGCTTCACCTGCTACGGCTTCTGCAACTTTTAATAATTTATTGTTGTCAAATAAGTCATCCAACTTTAATCCGGTTAAAAGCTCACTTGCTTTGCCGCATAACTTAGGAGCCGGTGCAACTGCCCCTATTGCCACCCTTGCTTCCGAACAAATACCGTTTACTAATTTTATCATTACCCCGACCGATGCAACCGATATAGAAGCGGCATCCCTTAAACCGAATTTTAAAAAACATACCCCTGTTTTTTTAGGAGGGATTGGAACGATTATCCTCGTTAAAATTTCCCCTTTGCCAATCAAAGTTTTTTTATGCGAGAAAAAGAAATCTTTAATAGGGATAATTTTTTTTGCAGAAGAAGAAACTATTTCTACTTTAGCACCATAAGCTAATAGAATAGGAGCCATATCACAGCATGATGCACCCGTGCAGAGATTTCCCCCGATTGTACCGGTATTACGGATTTGATCCGTCCCTATATTTGAAGCTGCATCCGAAAGTGCAGATAAATTGTTTTTGACGAGTGTTGAGTTTTTTACTTCGTTATGCGTAACTACTGCACCGATTATTATTTCGTCATTTTCTTTAGTTAATATTTTTAACTCGTTTATTTTTTTAAGCGAAACAATATCGTCGTTTTGTCTTAACCCTTTTTTTATTTCTACTAAAATATCAGTGCCGCCTGCAATGACAGCAGCATTTTTACTCCTATCTAAGATGTTGCAAACCTCTTCTAAAGTATTTGGTTTGTGATAATTAAATTCTAAACTGTTCATATTATTATTTACCTGATAATAAAACTAACTATTCAAAATTAAGAATTAGAAAATTTAACTTTTATATTCTTAATTATGTCTCATGCATCCCGTATCTTGTATCCTCAATCATACGCCTATATTCATCTTTCGCTACAGGTTTGAGAATTTTTATGCGATATAGCTTTTACAAGATTTGTAAAAGTCAAATTTAGTGGAGTACGTATGTAATGCTTCCTACCGTATTTCACTATTTTACCGTTAAAGAAATCTATTTCCGTCGGCTTTTTGCTTATTAAGTCAACTGCGAGAGACGGAAAATGGTCACCTGCATTTTTTAAATATCTAAGGCAGAGTTTTACAAAATTATCACCTAATTTTACTTCCTCAGCTTTAGCAACTTCCATAGCTTCCAAAATAATTTGTTCAACAATTTCAAAAGTATCCGGATGTGCCATAGCTTCTTTCATTGTTAGGTTTGATATGGCACAAAGCGGGCTTAGAGCAGCATTTAAAATGGTTTTTTCCCATACCTTGTCGGTTATTGTAAAAGAATCTTTGCTGATCGTTTTCAGGTTTACGCCACTAAGAATATTCGCGATCCAACCGGATACTTCGGTTTGTGAATCATCTATCGAAGCAACATAGTTAGGGGGATTAAAAAAAGTAACATTAACAACATTTGGAGCATTTAAGTTGCCGGCAAAATTTACTACCATTCTAAGAATTTGTGATTCCTTAAATTTACCGGTGTACATTTGATTAAGGTCAATACCGTTTTGAGCGATTAATAAGAACAAATTTTTACAACTGTTTTTATCTACCATATTAAAAGCAGATTCAACGTGATATGCTTTAATAGAACTTATTAGTATATCAATATTGTTCTTTAAAAGTTCGGTTATTGATGTAAATACATGATTGAAAAAAATGTTTTTTCCCATAGTACCCACAAGCTCAACACCCTTACTTCTAATAAGGTTTACTTTGTCCTTGTCAATATCACAAATAAAAATTTGACAACCGGCTTCTTTAAAATGCGATGCAAGTGTAAGTCCGACCGGACCTAAACCGATTATACCAATTTTATATTTTTTTTCATTCATAAGTTACTCCTTACAAATTTTTTGCAGAATCAATATATTCGCATCTAAAATGGTTTAATTTAAATTATTTGTTCAATAAAAGTTTCTATTTTTGTTGTGGTCTGTCCTTCTGAAAAGAACCGTAAATCGCACAGATCACCTTCAATAACCAGTGTTTCAACACCCGTTTGTTTTTTTAAACGCAACGGCATTCCAAAGCTGC
>CAZXJG010000326.1:0-2510 GCA_964640985.1 uncultured Melioribacteraceae bacterium
ATTCAAAAGTTGTTGGGGTAAACAGTTCAAAAATAACAGAGATTTATACTCATGTGTCCAAAAGATCAATTGGGTAAGATTAGAAATACGGTTAATGATATTTTCAAATAGGAGCATTAAATGATAAAAGAAAAATATAAACAATTGTTCTTGCACGACCAATTTGGTGGAATATATACAATGAGTATACACAGACGTTGCGCCCAATGCAATGAAGAAGTTACGAGCTCAAAATTAAAGCAGAAAATAAATGTGAAAAACAAGTTATTAAAAACTTATACATTATTTTTTTCAAACAAAATAATTAAGGTATCTTTGTAAAATGGATAAATTTTATAAAATACCAACAATAATACAAGAATTATTTGACAATAAAGTTGAATTATTACCTTCTGTTACTGAACTTTTTGAACTTGAATTAGCCTATCTTGAATATAAAACACTTGAAGAAGAATACTTATCAAGAACAGCTTATGCTAAATCGTATAAAGGCAAGGACAGTTTACATTTTCTTAGATATTCTGAAATACCGGTAGAAGTAAGTAAAAACAGAACTTCAACGGCTAATTCATATTTTAAAAACGGATTGTTTTCTACCGGATATGCTACACATAGTCTTTTCCCCTACAGAGGGAAATTTCATCCACAACTAATAAAAGGGCTGATAAATATACTTGGAATAAAAAAAGGTGAAACAATTCTTGACCCGATGGCTGGTAGCGGAACAACAAATATAGAAGCAACTTTACTTGGGATAAATTCATATTCTATTGATGTAAGTCCTTTTTGTCAAATGATGACAAAAACAAAGTATGATGCTTTAAAAATTGATTTAAACATATTAAACAATATTGAACTTAATGCTGATAAATTATTTGACTTTTTCGGACAAAAAAATATTACAAAAAAGATTGAAAATATAGATACCGGTAAAAAAGAAATTTATGAATTGACATTGCTTGCTTATTTAGACGCTTTGGGATATTCAAAACGTGTCGTTCGTTCAAATCATAGACAATTATTCAAAAAAGTATTAAATAGATATATTGAAACAATTAAAAGCCTATTGACTAATAAATACTTCAACAAAAATGAATTAGGAAATCTGACAATATTAAACAAATCGGATGCTTTAAATATTGAATTAGCAGATAACTCTGTTGATGGAATAATAACTTCACCGCCTTATTCTTTTGCTATTGATTATGTTGAAAATGACAAAGACCAATTGGAATATCTTGGATATGATACACATAAATTAAAACAAAAACTTATTGGCTTAAAAGGGAAAACTAAATCTGAAAAACTTGAAAACTATTTTGGCGATATGGATAGGTTTCTAAGCGAAGCATCAAGAGTATTAAAACAAAACAAATTCCTTGTTATAATTATTGGTTCAAATACCAATCAAACAGGAGGGGTTAGATTAGAGCAAAACGTGATAAATTCGGCTAAAAACCATAAAATGAATTTAGTAAAAAGTATTTTAAAACCTATTAAAGGGATGAGAAATACAATGAAAGAAGAATATATTTTAATCTTTGAAAAGGAATAGATTATGAAAAGAACAACCGAAGATAAATTTCAAACGGTAATAAAAAAGAATACTTTTTACTTTTTCAATCCAAAATTTGAAGAAGATTATGAAGGGTATATTAATTCATTAAAAGAAACATTGCTAAATGTTAAAAACAGAATTGAAACAGAAGGCTTAAAAAAAGAAATATTTGAAGATTTAATCTCTGAAAAAGAAAACGGATTAAGGGCATTATTGGCACTTACAGGTTTCTCTAACGAATATCTTAAACGTCTCACAACTATTATTAGAATTGTAGATATACCGGAATTAAATAAACTTGTTTATAAGGATAAATGGTATGATGAAGCAAATCCTGACAATATTCAAGAGTGGTCTGATAGTAAGATAACTAATCTAATCAGGAAAAATGCGTTTTTTAAAAAAGGTTTAGTGAATATCTTTTTTGAAGGTGCTTCAATTCCTTTTCTTGCCGATACAATTCCTTTATTTGAATTAAAAAAGTTAAGTATTTCAAAATTAAAATTTGAAATACCAGAAATGATAGATACTTTAATTCGTTATAAGGAAAAAGGCAGTTATTCGGGAAAAAAGGGGAATAATCCTGAAATTATCGTTGAAGAGATATTGAAAAACCTTGACATAACTTGGGAAACCGGAGATTTAACCGAATTAATTGACAATGCCCCTGATAATAAAAGAACAATGGATTTTATTATACCGAACAAGGAAACTCCGTTGATTATTGCAGAATGTTCTTTTCTTGCTACAACTTCATCCGGGCAAGGCGATAAATCAAAAACAGAAATCTCAATTGATGTTTTGATAAAAGAACATTATCCGAATGCAACATTTATAGGATTTGTGGATGGTATCGGTTGGTATGTTCGCAAAGGTGATCTAAAACGAATGGTAACGGCTTATGAAGATGTATTCACTTTTCATAAAGATGAATTGAAACGATTTGAAAAAT
>CAZXJG010000327.1:0-2499 GCA_964640985.1 uncultured Melioribacteraceae bacterium
AATCTCAGCGCCTTTTTCTACTAGATATTTGACAACATCCTTATGAGCAAATTGAACAACTAACATCAAAGCCGTATAGCCGTCTATATTTTGAAGATCAATCCCAATGCCTTGCTCTACTAGATATTCAACAACAGCTTTATGACCACGCCGAGCAGCTAGCATTAAAGCCGTATGGCCGTCTATATTTTGAAGATCAATCCCAGCACCTTGCTTTACTAGATATTCGACAACAGCCTTATTGCCACGCCGAGCAGCTAGCATTAAAGCTGTATCGCCGTTTATATTTTGAGAATCAATCCCAACTCCCGTATCTTTAACACTAAACTGAACGGAACGTTTATCTAAAACAAAGACGGCATTAATTGTGATACTGCCGCCGGATTTTGTGAATTTTATTGCATTTGAAATTAAATTATTAAAAACTTGAAGCAGAAGAGTTTCATCGGCATTGACAAAAATATTAGAATTAATTTTAGAGTTAAGACTTATATTTTTTTTCAATGCGGTACCGGATAACATTTCAATAGCACTCATAACAACAAATCGCGCATTAATTCTTTGCGGTTCAAATTTTATTCTTCCGGTCTGAAGCCTTGTCCAATCCAATAACGAATTTACCAACGAAAGCATGTTTTTTGATGATTCTTGAATAAAAGAAATAAACTGAATTCTCTTTTCTTCGCTAAGGTTGCGTTCATTAAGTAATATATCCGTGAAGCCTAATATTGAACTAAAAGGCGTTCTTAAATCGTGAGAAATTATGGAAATGAACCTATCTTTTGTATCGTTAAGTGCTTTTAATTCATCGGCCGATTTTTTTAATTCTTCTTCAGCACGTTTTTCTATGGTTATATCATTTACTAATCCGAAAACCTTTTGAATTTTTCCTTTTTCATTTCGGATAACATTAATTTTATTTCTTATCCAAAGAAGATTGCCGTTTTTATTGACAATACGGTATTCCAATTCTTCAAATTTTTTGGCAGGGTCGCTGTATAACTGTTTTAGTTTCGATATAACATTTCCCCTGTCATTTGGGTGAATAATTTTCAGCCAAAGTTTTTTATCATTCAAAAACTCTTTACTGTTGAATCCGACTATTTTTTTTACACTTTCTGTATAAAAAACCGTTTGAAGTTTGTTATCTGCCAATTCCGCTGTCCACATGAACCCGTCAATATTTTCCGTAATACTTCGATATCTTTCTTCAGATTCTTCAAGGGCAATTTGCGCTTTTCGTTTTTCCGAAACATCGCGTAAAACCGAAACTAAAAAAGCGGTATCATTTATTTGGTATGATGCTATCGAATTTTCAACATAAAACATAGTTTGATTTTGCCGTTTGGCTTTAAATTCAAATCGAGCGGAACGTTTACTGCCTTTTTCCAATTTTTGAATGATTTTTGCAACTTTGTTTATTTCATTATTACTCACATAATCTAAGGGGTCGGTCCCAATTATTTCTGAAAGTTTATTTACTCCGAACATAGCGGCAAACGAATTATTGGATAAAATTATTTTTCTGTTTTCTATTACTACAATTCCATCTAAAGATGCTTCGAATACAGATTTTATTAATAATAAATCTTTTTCAGATTGTTTTTTCCCAGTTATATCAACGAATACTGCATTGTAATATTTAGGTTTGCCTTTTAGTTCAACTACAGGAGATATATTGGCTAAAACAAAAACAGTTTCACCGTTTTTCTTTTTAAGTTTCAGTTCAAGAGACATGATTTTTTGTTTCTGTATATTCTTTAAATCGAAATTATTATTAATAATAAATTCATCGTCAATTAAATCTGAGAAGCTCATATTTAATAATTCATCTTCAGTGTAGCGGAAAGTTTTAAGAAAGAAAGGATTTATGTATGTAATTTTGCCGTTTGTATCGAAAGTACAAATATATTCTTGTGTGTTGATAACAATATTTCGAAATCTTTCTTCCGATTGGCGGAGTTGTCTTTCCAATTTTGCGCGTTCGGTAATAATTGAAGATAAAATAATTATAGAAGTTTCCTCTTCGCTTTTAAGCAAACCCATTCGTATTGAAATAAATTCAACTTTATCGCCTTTGACAACTATTTTTAATTCACTTTCCCAAATATTATTTTGGAACAGTTCTAATTTCAGTTTCTCAAAATATTTTTCGTTAATAGGCGGTAAAATTTTCCCAATAAATTTCCCGAAAACTTCGCTGCGGGAGTATCCATAAATTTTTTCGGCGCCCTTGTTCCAAAAGTTTATTGAGCCGTTAAGATTAACTCCAAATACGGCATCAACAATAGTTTCGGTAATAATAGAATATTTTTTAAGTTCCAAAGCTTCTTTTTTGGAAATATATTCATCTGTTTTATCAGTTTTAAAATCTTCAATTAATAAAATTCCCCCTACAAAAACTTTATCTTGTAAAATCGGAACGCCCTTAATTGATATGGGAATTTCTTCGTTTTTTAAGGTTTTATAACGGGTTAATTCTTTTTCAAAACTTTCACC
>CAZXJG010000328.1:0-2471 GCA_964640985.1 uncultured Melioribacteraceae bacterium
ATAGCTGACCACGAATTTTAACTAATCTATATTAATAATCAATTGGTCTTGTTTGGAGGCAATCTGCGATGGATTTCTTGGTAAGTCCATTTTCTTTGGATGGTTCTAAGAAAACATTTGTTTGAATTCGAGATTTTTTTCCATTCCAGGATGTTATTGGAATAACTTGAATTATTGGAACCATTTGATTATAAACATCATTGGTAACAACAATACATGGTCTTATCTTTCCAGTATCAGAGCCTTTCGTAGGATTTAGATCTATGTCAATGATCATTCCTCTCTTAATCAGTTTCATTTGGCCAATTCTCAATTGCTGAGTTTGTTAAATCTCTTAACTCTGAATCCTCTTTATAAATCTCAGCATAAAGTTTAGCTGATTTCTCCAATTTTTGTTTTTCTACTGATCTGATAAATTCCTCAATAGCAGAACGCACCAATGAACTTTTATCTTTAAAGCCAAATTCACGATACATATTTAAAAAATTCATTTGGTTCTCATCAAAACTTGTCCCGATTCTTTTATCGGGGTCCGCCCCAAAGAGCAATAACTATTTAACAACGAATTTATTATTTGTTAGCCGTGCTTATTTTGCAGAAGCTCTACTATTCAACATCATGGGAAAGTTTGTTATATATTTAATTTTTATTAGTTAAATTTCTATTTAAAATAAATATTATAACTTAGTAAAATTTTCCATTATGGAATATAGGAGATAAAGTTATGGATCATATTCCCGGTTTTAAAGCGTATGATATCAGAGGTAGAGTCCCGACAGATCTTAATGTTGAACTTGCATATAAAATAGGCAGAACGTTTGTTTCTTATTTGAATTGCAAAAAAGTTGTAATAGGTAGGGACATAAGAAAATCTTCACCTGCTTTATCCAAAGCATTGTCGAGGGGAATAACCGATATGGGTTGTGATGTTATTGATATTGGGCTTTGCGGTACGGAGATGATATATTTTGCAACTCCGTTTTTCAATGCCGGCGGCGGAATAATGATTACTGCCAGCCATAATCCTTCGGAATATAACGGTTTAAAATTCGTTAAAAAAAATTCTGTGCCGATGGGTTATGATTCGGGGTTAAACATAATTGAAAAAATGATATTGGAAGATAACCTCGGAAAGACAAGTCAAGACAAGGGTGAAATAAAAAGTATCGATATAATGGGCGAATTTATTCAAAGCCTGATAAAATTTTACAATCCCATTACTATAAATCCATTTAATGTGGTTGTAAACGCCGGCAATGGTTGTGTTGGTCCTGCTTTAGATGCAATTGAATCTCATTTGCCGATCAATATGATAAAAGTTTTCCATGACCCCGATCCGGATTTTCCGAATGGAGTTCCAAATCCTCTTTTGACAAAAAACAGACAATCTACAATTGATGCTATAATTAAAAATAATGCCGATCTTGGAGTTGCCTGGGACGGCGATTACGATAGATGTTTCTTTTTTGATAAAAACGGGAATTTTATTGAAGGTTATTATATAGTTGGTTTGTTGGCAAGATCTATATTAAAAAATTACCCCGGTGAAAATATTGTTCACGATCCGCGATTAATTTGGAATACTATCGATTTGGTAAAAAAAGCAGGTGGTAATCCTGTTGTATCTAAAAGCGGGCATGCTTACATAAAACAAAAAATGAGAGAAGTAAATGCAATTTATGGCGGTGAAATGTCGGCTCATCATTATTTCCGGGATAATAACTATTCCGATAGCGGTATGATTCCCTTTTTGTTAGTATTACAATTAATGTCCGACGAAAATAAATCTTTACACCAACTTGTAGGTGAAATGATTAAAGCTTATCCTTGTTCGGGCGAAATAAATACTCGTTTAGATAATCCGCAAGCAAAGTTAGCTGAAATAAAACAAAAATATTCCGATGGAAAAATCGATTACTTGGATGGAATAAGTGTTGAGTATGAAAATTGGCGTTTTAATTTACGATTAAGTAATACCGAACCTCTTCTTAGGTTGAATGTTGAATCGCGCGGTGATAGGAAATTGATGGAACAAAAAACGGAAGAGTTACTTAAAATAATACGCGAGTAATTCCTTTTGTCGGAAGCTTTAAATTTTCAAACTTTATTAAGGAAACTTCGTCTAAAAATCTAAATAAATAAAGGAGAATAAAAATGTCGGAAAAGGAAAAAACTTTGGATGTCGACAAATTATTAAAAAACAAATTAAAAAATATTAGTATTGCCGATTTAGAAGAAGGTATTGCAAAGGTTGTTAGTAATTTGGTTGGAGAAGATTATAAATGTACTGTTGGAGAAGTTAAGTATACTCTTTTTAGCGGTGCCGATTTTCATATAAAGATAGAACTTTCTTATAACACAGAAGAATAAAGCACTACAAAAAATGATTTATTAACTCGGCAATTATTTACTCTGCATCTAATTTGTGGAGAAGTTATAATATAATGCATATTTGGTTTTCGGATTTTTCC
>CAZXJG010000329.1:0-2409 GCA_964640985.1 uncultured Melioribacteraceae bacterium
CATATTTTTAGTATAGCATATTTATGAGATTTCCACCATATAGCCGGAAGCGCCAACTTTTCTTCATCTTCTATTGTAAATGCCGATTTATATTCAGAGTGAATATCAAAGATTATAATATGAGAGTTCTTTATTTGTTCCTTATTTAAGTTTTTTTTATTAGATATACCTACGACATCTTGTAGTATTTTTGCAACAGTACAAGATTTCCCAGACCCCGTTGAACCAACAATAGCAATGTGTTTACTAAAAAAACTATTTCCATTAATATGAAAAGTTATTTTTTTGTTTTGTATTAATTGACCTAATTCAAATGAGTAAACACTATCTTTATTAAAGATATTTTTCATAATATCTTCTTCGATAATAAATGCTTCTTCTGTTGGAGATGGCAAAGAAGCACTTCCTTGTTGAAATCTATTTTCTGAATATATGCCAATGGGTTGAGTGTTTATGATATATTTTTCATTTTCATTTACCTTGATATTTTGAATTACACAAATAACAAAATCCAAATTACCTTCTTTAACCTGTAAGTACTTGCCTATTTGGATTTCCTTTTTGTTTTCTTCGAACGATGTATCGTCATCTATTTTTACAAGAATAGAATTTGAAGCACTTTCAATTACACTACCAATTTTTTTTAGTTTAGTTTTATCCATTATTCAGTTCCTTTAATCAATATCATTAGTTATACTTAATAAATATTTAAGTTCTTTAAAATTTGACACTTCAACTCTTTCAATATTAATATCTTGTAAATCAAACTGCTCATCCTTGATATTGCCAATCAAAAATAAGTCATCACATTTTTTACTATTAATCGCATTTATTGACTCTGTGTCTAATCTGGATATTCTCAACCTAAATTCAAACCAATTGTCTTTTATTATTCTTTTAGGTTCTCTTAAAAAATCTTTTTCAAAGAAAATATTTCCTTTATAGCCAGTTGCTACAGATATTCCTTTTGAATAAAGCCTACTTTCAATATTAGACAATAAATCAGTGTTTACTGTTTTAAAACAAAATATTGGCGTTTTTGAGTGAAGCTTAATTTTAAAATGGTATTTATTCAAATAATCAATGATGAAATTTACTATCTCATCTTCAAGTTTATCAATGTAATCCGTGTCATAAATAAAATATCTTAATCTATGATTTTGCTTTAAATTATCGGTTAATTGAGTTCTTCTTTTTTTTAATAGTTTCTGATAGCTTAATAGTTCTTTTGTCCATCTTGAAATTGCGACTTTCTTGGTTTTTTCTAATTGAAAAACAAAGTCCCTTTTTTCAACATTTCTATTGCTTTCATTTTGCTCAATACTTTTATCTGCGATTATTTGAATAGCGTTAGGGTAAAATAAATCTTCAATATCTTGTTGTGTAAAGCTGCTATTTTCTTTTAAGAGTTTTTTTACTTCTTCCACTAAATTTTGAAATGATTTACCAATAATGAATTTGAATTTTTCAGGTTTTAAAAATTCTTCAATGTCAATTGACAAAGTCAAATCTGTTTCTGTAGAATAATAGTCTTTTATTTTTTTTAAGTCATCTCTGCTTTTTCTTTCTTTCGAAATTAGCACTTCAATATCTCTATTATTAGGGGGCTTTATTTTGGAAATGTAATTAGCAATATATTTTTGATTTAGAGTTCCTATTATATTTTCAATATCGGCTTTATTAATTGCTTTTTCGCCTTCTGGTTCATTTGGAAAGTGTGCGTAAAGAATATATTGAATGTTTTTATTTTTATTTTCCGAAAAATGAGCTAACATTTGCAGGACTGGTTTTGAAATATCAGAAATATTAAAATCTTTTTTTGTTTCGTGATATTTACATTGTATTGCTTTTATAGTATCTGACGAAATAACGTCAATATCTTCAACAATTCCTTCAACTTTTACATTTGCGCCATCGTCACTATTTAAAAGTTCTTCAAGTGTTTTGTTGAACTGGTAAACAAATCCTTTAATTGTATGGTCTGCTTCTCTATTCATTGCTCTTTCTCTTAATAGGCTCTAACGTATGTGTATATTCAATTACATATATCCTAAAATCCCGTCATTTTACAGTTAGGTATTCTGTTTGGTCAAAGTTTAGGAACTTCATCTATTAGATTCATGAACAGCTCTTTCTGAGTCTTGGATATTTCAGTAAGAATCTTTCTCCTGTTTTCCAGTTCAATGATCTTGAGCTTCTTCATTTCGTACAGGACTTCTTCTATCGTGTATTTATTAATCAGATTTTTCTCTCTCATGATATTGTGAATCCGTGAGTAGAGAATGAGACTTATAAAACTGATAAATAATCTTCCCTCCATACTTTCCCTTGAATGAACCCTTAAACGGTTGGCACTTATAGAGCATTTCATTTGACTTCGTACTGTTTCATAGTAACCTCTCGGTATCT
>CAZXJG010000330.1:0-2384 GCA_964640985.1 uncultured Melioribacteraceae bacterium
TATGCTCTTTGAATTTATTAATAATTAATTTTTTCATACAACCATTCTTCGGTAAAATTGTGCAATTTGTAAATTTATCCCAGATTATTCATTAGAAACAAAATTTTGGCAATAGATTTGCTTAACACATTGATAGCAAAGGGTTTAACCCCGACTTAGATTTTATTGGTTTGAATCCGGCTACTGACGGATTCAAACCTTAGAAAATATTAGTCGATTATGCAATAAGTTTTTTCTATTGCATAATTTGGGTTTATTTTTCTGCCAAATCGAAGATCCCGTCCCCCGACGGATTGAAAATCCATCCACTGACGGAACGGAGATCCGAACACTGACAGATTTCAGTTTAGCATTACATTGAAAATATTTTATTAAAAAATCATTAAGTTGTAAACACAATTAAAACTTTTATCAAATTTAGTATAAATTGTAAGCATAATTAAAAGATGCAGCGCTTCAAATTTCCTTCACATATAATACAACGTTCAACTTATACATCACGTATTGAGCCTTTTATGAACAAGCCGATAGCAAAGGTGTTCACGGGGCAGCGTCGTGTGGGTAAAAGCTTTATGCTTTTCCAAATTATGAAGATTGTGCTTAAAGAGAATCCAAATGCAAATATTATTTATATAAACAAAGAAGATATTGCGTTTGATGATATTAAAACAGCTCCGGATCTTAACAAATATATAATTGCGCATTCCTCCACAAAAAAAATAAATTATATATTCATTGATGAGATACAAAATATAAACGATTTTGAAAAAGCTATCAGGTCGTTGCTATTAGATGAAAATAACGATATTTATATTACCGGTAGTAATGCTAAATTGCTCTCAGGCGAATTAGCAACTTTGTTGGCAGGCAGGACTATTGAATTTGTTATCCACAGCCTTTCTTATGTTGAGTTCCTGACTTTTCACAAATTGTCCGATTCAGATAAAAATTTATTGAAATATTTTAAGTATGGCGGATTGCCATATTTAATAAATCTGAACCTCACAGATGATATCGTATTCGAATATCTGAAAAATATTTATACCACCATTGTTTATCGCGATGTTATTGCAAGATATAATATTCGGAGTACTAATTTTCTCGAACGCTTGATTCGATTTCTCGCTGATAACATCGGTAGTCTCTTTTCAGCAAAACGTATTAGCGATTTTCTTAAGTCTCAACATATAAATATTGCACACAATCAAGTTCAAGCATTTAATGATTATCTCACCAATGCTTTTTTAATTGACAAAGTTCAACGCTATGATGTGGTAGGAAAACGTATTTTTGAGGTAGGCGAAAAATACTATTTCGAAAATTGCGGAATCCGAAATGCAGTAGTTGGTTATAAGCCCGGCGATAATGCAAAACTTTTGGAAAATATAGTATATAATCACCTTTTGTATAAAGGCTATGATGTGAAAATCGGTTGGCTCGATACACAAGAGATAGATTTTGTTGCAACAAAAAATAATGAAACAATTTATCTGCAAGTAACTTTACACATAGAAAATAATAGAACCATTGAACGTGAATTTGGAAATTTGTTAAAAATTAAAGATAATTATCCTAAAATGGTAATTGCAATGGATGAGCAATTTAAAAACACATACAAAGGGATAACTTATTTGCCCATCCGCAAATTTTTGATGAGTTAATAAATGTTGATGCATAATACACTGAAGTGAAAGTTTGGGCAAACTTTGTGATACCCCGCATCTTTTTTTGCGGGGTGATATGCTTTTCGTTTCACAATGTAACACAACGGAATATATCGGAAGAAATTAAGAGGATTTGGAAATTATTAAGAACAGATTGTATGAGAAGGAGTGTAAAGCCTCAGATGGAAATATAAATTGGATGAAATAATTGTATAATATAATATTGCATATATACTTATGGAACGGTGTACTAGAAGTAGTATTGCCGTTACCATGCAAGATACCACGCAAGTCAATAATCAAACACCAAATAATGTTCGTTTGCTAATATTAAGTATGTGTGAAGAGATGAAAAGCTCAGAAATTATGAATGGTTTGGGTTTGGTAAATCGTGAACATTTTAGAAAAGAATACTTAAAACCTGCTCTTGAACTGAAATTAGTTGAAATGACAATACCGGATAAACCAAATAGCAAATATCAAAAATACCGACTTACTGAAAAAGGAAAGAAATTAAAAGGGAAATTGGAAAGAGTAGTCAAAAGTAAGAGCAACCGGTTGGGAATGAAAAGTTCTTGATATTCAGCACTTTTGGAGTTTGTCATCCGGCTTTTGTTGGATACGTTTCTAAGCGTTCTGTCATTTCGAACGAACGGAGTGGGGAGAGAAATCTCCTGCATTGTGCAGAGTATTAAGAATGATTGTCCGAAGGACTCTGCG
>CAZXJG010000331.1:0-2384 GCA_964640985.1 uncultured Melioribacteraceae bacterium
ATTCCGGTTAATATTTTCTCGGTTTGTTTTTCTGAAGGTTTTTTATGCCCTTGTATGTATTGTGATAAAAGCGTCGGATTCATCCCAATTTTTTCTGCAAGAAATTTTGAATTCAATACTTTGTAGTACTGAAAGAATTGTGCAAAGTCAATCTCAAATTTTAAATTCTCATGGGTAATTTCGTATTTGTCTTCAAAATATAATTGTGTCGCTTCATAAGAATTATTTATTAATTCCGGAACTGTTCTACCTGTCGTGAAAATTGGAAATTCATCGGAATAAGCCGAAAATCCAGTATCGGTTTTCTCAACTATTATTTTTATTCTTTTATTATATCTTTTCATTGCATTAGTTTTTAAGATTTAATTCCTGCGTCTTTCAGGATTTTTTTCTCAAGTCCTTTCCCAACTTCCTGGCTTCCATGATTCGGAAAAATAATAATTCCTTCTCTTTGGTCATGTTTCATTTTAACATGTGAACCTTTCTGTGAAATCGGATACCACCCTTCTTTTTTTAGTAGTCGAAATAATTCTGAACACTTCATTTAATGATTCTTCTATTCAAAGTTTAATGCAAAAGTAAATAATAATTTACCTTTCTCCAAATTTATTTTCTATAGTTGATATTTTCCTTGGCATTGGCTACAACGTTTTGAATATGGTGCGTTTGGCATTTCAACGCTCACTTCTTTCAATTTAGCACTATGTTTATTTGCTGCTATCATCCTCATTATTAGTACTATCTGCCAAATGCACTATATTTTTTGTTACCTGCTGGCATTATTTCATTCTTAGTTAATCTTGTCAATCAAATGTTTACTTGTTATAATCGTAAATTCCTTTTCAATTTTCTTTTGCAATTTGTTATTCTTGGTTGCTGTGCAGTCTGAAACCATAATGCAATCAAATCCTTTGTCAATTAAACTATTCATTGTCTCTTTTACACAATGGTCTGATGTAAATCCACAAACAAAAACAGTTTTAATACCGTTCTGTTTTAATAGTTGTTCTAAATCACTTCCTTCACAAGCGTCAAATCCGCACCTGCCTTGAACCACAATATCAGAACTTTCGTAAATTCCATCTGTAAATTCTGCTTTCCAAGTCCCTTTTGTAAATCGTTTTAGAAGTCTTGCAGGAAAAGGGGTTTTCTTATACCTTTCTTTGTCTTCCTTATTCAAAATTAAAGGCGCTTGAATTACTTTTACTCCTTGTTTTCTTGCTTCTGAAATTAAATCTTTCGTATTACTAAGAATATTTTTTTGAGTGTATTCTTTCTTAATAATTTTGTGAAAAACTCCTTTCTCTGTCCAAGTCTTTTGGAACTCAATTAATAATATTGCTGTATTATCTTTCTTAATGTCTTGCGAAAAGACCGCATGTGTTAATGTTATCATAATAATTAATCCTTTTAATACTTTCATACCATAATAATTTATACAGCAAAATTATTCTAATAAATAAGAAAAAATCTATTTCGTGAATTACTTTATCTATTCCACTTCCACGCTCTTCGCAAAAATTCATTCGACGCATTAAACTTGCTAACATTTCGTTTCTACTTTCAGGACTATGGTCGATAAAACGCTTTGTATCAATTAACGGTTTCCCGGGATTAGTAAATTCAATTCTGTTTTCAAAGATTTCAATCATTGCACTTGTACCCTTAATATTAAAATCTTGGTGGATTATTGCATTGGCAATTAATTCTCTAACCGCTAATTCGGGATACATTCTCACTTCTTCTCTAAAAACTCGTTTGTTTTTCTTTCTTGGGGTTAAAGGAAGTCCCGACAATTTTATGGGATTATCTTCTATTCCAAAAACAAGGTACGCATACTCTCGATTTTCAAGATTTGCTGAATTTGAGAGAGCAGAAACATACTCTCCAATTATTTGAGGATTTGTATTATCTACTTTAAATTCAACCCATTCACTTTCTTGCGGCAAAGCTCTTAATTCATCAATTAGTATTTCAAATTCCTTTTGGTATTGAGAGAGAATTCCACTTTTCATTTTCAATTTTCGACTAATTTTCATTAACTTGTACTTACTTTCGATTTTGCACGGATACTCGCATTACGTATAGCTTTTGTTATGCACTGTATTCTTCTTTCATTTTATTTTCAACTGCAATTATTATATCATCTTCAATGTTTGTTGCCCTTTTAAGAATTGTTTTCAAATAATCACTGCCGATTCTTCTTCGCAAATTTTCAATATTTTGGATTAGTTCATCGTATGGCTCTGTATTTGTCTTATCTGGTAAAATAAGTTTTCTTAATGTATTTGTTGATAGTGTTTTGTAACGTTTTATATCTTTCAACAGCGTATCGATAAAGGAAATATGTGTTTGATTTAATTCATCTCTCTTTTGCTTCAATA
>CAZXJG010000332.1:0-2359 GCA_964640985.1 uncultured Melioribacteraceae bacterium
ACAATCAAAATCAATATCCTCAGAAAAACGATCTATTCCTTTTACTAATCTCAGGTTTGTACCGCCGATAAAAGTGATTTTCCGGGTCCATTTTGTATCGGATAGATAATCAAGAATTAATAATTGAATATATTCTTTGAGAAGATACTTCTGAAACAAAGGATTCTCACGCAAAAATGGAGAAAAGTATTCTCTTATTTGATCGAGCTTCAACATAAGCCGTAAACCTCTTCCAATAATTTTACCCTTTTGGAAAATGCGTTATTCTTATAACGTGCGGTATAATTATTAAGTTTTTTTAGATTTATTATTTCGTGCATTACATCTTCATCCAAACGGAGCGCAGTAATTTCATCAATTGAATTATAAAAGGGATAGAAATAGAGCAAATCGAGCAATGCCTTTTCAGGTTGAGCAAAAAGGATAGTTTTTATATTTAAAAAAGGTTTTTGATCATAACCAAATATTAGTGACGGAACTATTTTTTTATAGGAGAACGTACCGAATGGATTTACAAATTCCATTGTTTTAAGTGTTGATACAGACGTAATTTGAACAACCGCTTCAGGGATAATATTATAAAATGCTAACGCTGTATGCAGACTTATGTACGAGGGACGATAAATCCGGTTCGCTATATATAAAAGTGAATCTGTATCCGTTTGATATTCGGGGAAAGTATAATATCCGTTTCTCAGTTTAATAAGCAATCCTTTTTTTACCCAACGGGTAAGATTATTATTATTAAAATGACCATACTGAGCTTTTATCAGATTTGTTGAAAAGCACAGTTTGTCGAAAAAAGTTTTTCTGAATTCCGGGTAATTCACTTTATTATATTTCTGTTTTTCTGCAAAAATAGTGAAAAATAGAATTATATCAAAAATAAACAGCAGTCCGGAGGTAAATTTCCCGTAACGGGATATTATTGACCTGAAAACTTAACAGCGTAAATCCTAAAAAATCCGTGTCATCAGCGTTCTATTCTCTAGGATATACATCCCTTTAAAAATGAGGGGTAGTCCCTATATCATTTCTTCATAAGCAAATATACCAATAATGGTATATGACAAATATTCAAATTGAAAAATCTACGAGAGAGATTGCAGAAGAGTTATTTATCGGCATAAAAACAATTGGAAACCACCGTACAAACATCAGCGCTAAACTTAATATTTCCGGGCATAATGCATTGATGAAGAACATATCGCTCCTATGGAGCTTATATTGTTTTGGTTCTTTTTTCTATTAACGGCTTGTGTATGAAAAGTAGCGGTTTTTACACTCTAACTTTTCGGTTTATTAACAATCTAAATTTAATGCGAAAATTTTGATTTAAGCACTTAAAATAGCTATTTTTTATACACTTTGTTGTGTGTGGTTTTTTTAGTCTAATATTCGCTTTTTTAAGTCCATTCTCTCGTGTAAAATTCTTGTGATTTCAACATAATCCTCATTATCATTCCGGTAAAATATAATATGTCTATCTGCTTTAATTCCTAATAGACTTTGAGTAATTCCATCATATTTTTTTCCTAAACTTGGATTGTTTGCGATTTCTTGACAATTCGACATTAACATTTCATAATACTTATCGGCTTGTTTTTCTGACCAGACCTCAAATGTATAATTCCAAATTTTCGTTAAATCTTCAACAGCCTTATTAGTTAATTTATATTTAACCATTCGAAAGTTTTTTTGCTTTTAGACTTTCAAGGTGTGTTTTAGGATTAAAATTGTGCGCTATTCCACTATCAATTCCATCTTGTATTGCTTTTTTCAAAGCAATTACTTTACTTTCTTCTTCTTCTAAAAGTCTTAATCCAGCACGAATTACCTCACTAACATTTTTAAACCTACCTTCACTTATTCGATTTTGAACAAATTGATTGAAATAATTTCCGAGTGATATTGACGTGTTTTTATTCATAACTAATAAATTTATTACAAATATACCAATAATTGGTAAGTTTTCCAAATTACACACAACATTCCGCTGCTCTGCAGCGGATTAATCATAAACCATTAAAACCACATTGCGGTAAACCGCAAAAATGAATATCGAACAAGGAACGCCGAATGATGATTTTTGAAGTAAAAAAAATCTTAAATCCAAAATCGTTAATCGGCGTTCGATATTCAAAAGATTTGTGGAAATTATGTGAAAATTAAATTCTTAACAAAAAAAAACAAGCCGCATAGCGGCGACACATTAGTAGAAAAAAGATGAGACATAAAAAGATTTTTAGCTCCATAGGAGCGATATGTTCTTTGTGGGTTTCTAATTTGATGTTTTTTGATTGAGTAAATATCTATTGTAACAAAATCCCTTTAGATTTCTCAAGCGCACTGTTTTCAA
>CAZXJG010000333.1:0-2358 GCA_964640985.1 uncultured Melioribacteraceae bacterium
TACTTCAAAATTTACATGTACCGTTAAATTTTTGCTATATATTCCTTTTTGGTTCTGGCTTGTCCAGGTTAGGTAAAAGAAGATTAAAAAAAGCTTTTGCGTTTTTTATAGATTTGTTTCTAAGTTTATAAGTTCAATTAATACTTAATAAAATGCTTACTAATCTGGTTAATCAAATAGGTAAAAAAACTCTAGGACTTTTTAGAGAAATTGGGCAGGTATCATTACTTCTTTTTAGAATAATACGCTATACGCCGCAAATAATAAAAAGCAGAAAATTACTATTATACCAAATGGAAATTATTGGAGTCGGTTCATTACCCCTTGTTATAATTATTGCAATATTTACCGGTGCGGTTTCAGCGTGGCAGGCAGCCTATCAGTTAAAGGGGATAGCTCCGCTTTCTTTTTTAGGTACTGCAACAAGCAGAGCCATTATTACGGAATTAGGTCCGGTACTAACGGGAATTGTAATTGCCGGGCGGGTAGGAGCTTCAATTGCGGCTGAACTTGGCTCTATGAAAGTAACCGAGCAAATTGACGCTCTTGAAACAATGGGAATTAGTCCGATAAGATATTTGGCTATGCCGCGGTTCTTTGCTGCAACAATTATGATGCCCATACTTATTATTTTTGCAGATACCATTGCTGTTTTTGGTGCTTATTTAATCTCAAACTATTTTCTCGGAGTTTCCTTCGCAACTTTTTTTGATTCGGTAAAACGTTTTTTTGAAATCGGCGATTTTGTTTTCGGTTTAACAAAGGGACTTGTTTTTGGTGCCGTTACTTCTTTATTGGGTTGTCACATTGGATTTCATGCTAAGGGCGGAGCCGAAGGTGTCGGTTTAGCAACTATTCGTTCATTCGTTGTTAGTGCTGCTATGATTTTAATTTTAGATTATGCCATGTGGACACTAATTATTTAATTTATTATATTAAAATATATCGCAATATAATTTAATATCTTTTTTAATCAACCTTGAAAATCCACCTTCTTTGAAGGTGGTCATGTTCATTTTGCTATGCCTGTATTTGTTGACATAAATTGAATGATGAATATCGATTAACGAACAATGATTTACGATGTAACTCGAAAACATCGAAAGTCTAAAATCGTTAATCGGTGTTCGATATTCAAAAAGCAGAGAACTCTCAAAAGCCCTCTATGGGGGCAAACCAAAGCCACCTTCTAAGAAGGTGGATTATTTACTGTTGGAATCTTTGATTTTAGTTGAAGTCTGAAGCACGAAGTTCGAAGTCCTACGCCTATCTCCCAGCTTCTGCCTTCTATCTTCTGTCTCCCGACTTCCGACTTCTACCTTCTCCATACATCGTTCAAACCCAAATAAGATAACACCAAGTGCCTTCTTGAAAAATTTCCTAAAGTAAATAATTCTATAAACATATGTTTTTTAAAAAGAGTTTGAGTAATTGTATCTACACTCATCCCTTGATTATGTAAGCTTAATATTTTTTGACCGAGTTCTTCTAAATAAGAAATTTTGTCTTTGAGTTCGTCATTAGGATTTTCACGAACATGAGCGCTTCCGGGGAATAATATTTTTATGGGCAAAACAGATATGTTTTTCAAAGATTCAATTATTTGCCAAATATCATAATTCGCGCGTAAAGCTTTATCTTTTCCGCCGACAAACAAATCACCTGAAAACAGCCATTGTTTTTCAGGTTCATATAAACATAAATGGTCGGGACTATGCCCGGGAGTATATATAACTTTAAAGTTATAATGTTTTGTTGTTAACATAGCACCGTCTGAAATTCGTTTAGCTTTTGACGGTTTAGGAAGACCCCACATTATACGTCTGTATAATTGTAATGGCTGAGTGTTTTTAGGATCGGCAAGAATTCGTAATGCTAATGGATGGGCATAGATTTTTAATTCGTCCTTTATATTTTGTAATAAACCGTTAGCTCCGATATGGTCTTCATGACTGTGGGTATTTAAGATATATTTTAATGATTTATTTTCTAATTCTTTTGATAATTCCAAAGCACAATGTGCACAACCTGTATCAACCATCAGTTCGTCAATAAAATAAGCGGTAGTCCAATAATAACCCCGCCCAAAAAAAGTTCGGGAAAGATCAAAACGGGTTATTTCGTTAAAGTAACTTATTTTTAGCATTTTTCTTTAAAAATCGATTGGAATTATTATGATAAAACGTCCGAACATCAAACTAGCAAAAGAAAAGAATTTAAGTACAAATATCTGAATTAAATATTTTCCTTTCAAGGGTTTATTTAAATTTCAGCGATTCGGGGTCAAATATTTTGTAACACAGAATATTATTCTGTGCTACGCATATTTTGTTAAATTTAACCGGGAAAATATTTTTC
>CAZXJG010000334.1:0-680 GCA_964640985.1 uncultured Melioribacteraceae bacterium
TTTTACCCGGCTTAGTAATAGTTGGTGTATAATAAACGGTATTATTACTTTCATTAGTTTCAGCTACAGTTTTCTTATAATCAATATAAGCACCTACATAGTAAGTACCGGCGGGAATACCGGTTTTAGTGTCAAGGTCTACAATCGAACTTGTTATATTGTTGTAATAACCTCCTGATAACGAACTCTTATATGTATCATCCCATAGATAATCTCCGGTTGTGATAGTAGTGTTAGGTGACAGATAATATCCTACATAGAAATTACTTGCAGTAGAAGCGCCGGTTACGTTAGCTACACTAACGGTAGTAGAGAGTTTATGTGTAGATTTGTTGTAACTATAAGTATTAACAGAACCGCTTCCGGTGTAAACATAAAGATCGGGTGCAATTAATGTATTATTAACTTCGTTTGGTAAAATATTACTTTTTCCTTTTTTTTTATCTAAAGACTTTACAGACTTTTTAAGATCAGGATAATTTTTATTTTTCTTTAGTTGTTCGATAGAATTTGTTTTCGGTAGGTTTTTTTCTTTATCATTTAAATTTTTCTGATTTTTTAATATATCTTTAGTTTTTGGTGCATTAAGAATGTCTAATGATTTTCCCTTTTCTTTAACATTTTCAGACTTTACAGACTTTTTAAGATCAGGATAATTTTTATTTTTCTTTAGTTGTTCG
>CAZXJG010000334.1:780-2335 GCA_964640985.1 uncultured Melioribacteraceae bacterium
ATAGAATTTGTTTTCAGTAGGTTTTTTTCTTTGTTTTTTGATTTATCTAAAGTGGAATGAGTAGAAGCTTTTTTCGCTGTGTCACTTCTATAAAAACTATCAATGAGATTATTTTTCATGTCATAGAGGCTTACTTTACCATCATCTGCAATTACTATTTTCAATAATGGTCTTGTTCCTTTATCTTTATTTTGAGAAGTTACAAAACCTGAGTTCCTTTTCATTTTCGAATTATACTCTAGTTTTTTTACTTTTTTAGTGATAGTCTGCGAAAAAAGTGAATGAAATGAAAATACAAAGATAAAAATAAACAAATATAATCTGTAATTTTTCATTTGAGTTGCCTCTTAATTTTAATAAATAATTCTAACTAGGGCTTGCTTAATTTCTCCGTCAACATTACCTCCAAATCAAAGGAGTTCTAAGCCAAATACCGGTTTACTTCGACCATTGAACGATGTACTAGATCTATTCTTTCTGCCCTTTTACTGCTAAAAATAATAAGCAAATAAAAAATATCTATCAATTTCGCCAATTTTATCAAATTCATTATAAAGGAAATTCCTGCTATTCAGCTTTCCGATGTATTTTGTCTTCTTGCCCGTATCCCTTTCAACCCATATGCATTATACCCTATTCCATATCTTCCCTTGATTTTCGATAATCTTCTACCGTATATCTCTATTAACTCATTCCAAGGTAATATTTTTGCCATCTTGACCCATCTATTTTTTTATCTAATTCTGTCTCAAACGGATGTTATAACTCGAATATATCTAATTGATTTGGTGAACTATATTGTAACATCCTTTTACCTCTTTAAAAATGCAAACTTTTTGTCTGCAATATATTAATCCTTTTGCACTTTATCATGTTTTACTGCGCTTATCTTATTATTTTTTAATAACTTACTATATTTTCAACAAACCCTAGTTAGTTGTTCCATACTCCCTCCCGCACTTAAAACAAAACTTACCGATGGGATAGATTACAGGCTCTTTACAATTAGGACATTCCTCTATCATCTTTGTCCCGCAGACAATACAGAATTTTTGTTCTTCTTCTATACGACAAAAGTTGCCGCACTTAGGGCATAAACGGTACTTGTCCACTTCTTTTGAATTTATTTTCACTTGTATATTTTCTGCTGTATTCATCGATTGTAATGGTTTTTTTATTGTTTCCTACGGTTACAATATTTATTCCAAATTTATTCTTGTGTTTTTAGGCTATTTGTACGTTTTATTTATTTATTACTGTAAACCAATGTTTACAGTGTGTAAACTACAGTTTACAATTTGAGTTTGTTTATTTCAGGATCGTTGCACACTCCCGGGTTCTGAACTAGTAAAAATCACACCTTCTAAGAAGGTGGCTTTGATTAGCCCCAATATGGGGCTTTAAGCTTTTTCCTGTTTTTTGAATATCGAACACCGATTAGCGATTTTAGAATTTTGAAGTATTTTGAGTTTGTCTTGTCCAAATATAAGCTTACAGATTAAAATGTTACATCTTAAAATCATTATTCGTTAATCGATATTCATTATTCAATTCA
>CAZXJG010000335.1:0-2295 GCA_964640985.1 uncultured Melioribacteraceae bacterium
TTGCACATATCACATCGGTTTTGTCTTCTTCCAAAAAAGTTGTTAGAGTTATCATCCTCGACAAATGCCCAAGCCCAATTTCTGATGAGGCTTTGAATTTGAGCACTACCGTACCATTTCCTATGACTTTTCGGTAGTTATTTTTTACTTTATCAATATTTATATTGCCTATTTTACAGTAAATTTTATCTTTGCGGTCTGTCATATTTCCCTACTTTACTGTAGTAAAAGCTTTTGATTTCCTTAAAATATGAGAAATATTATCCGGTAGCTTGTTTTGAATTAATCTCAATTCTTCGGTCCTCCTTCTTGTCAAGTTAATGTATTCTTGACTTATTTCAAATCCAATAAAATTTCTGTCACTTTTTAAAGCAGCAACAGCAGTCGTGCCGCTACCCATAAATGGGTCTAAAATAATATCGGTTTTAAATGAATACAGTTGCATTAATCTGTATGGTAGCTCAACAGGAAATGGTGCAGGATGCCCAACTCTTCTCGCTGATTCCGCATTGAATGTCCATATAGATTTTGTCCATTCAATAAATTCATCTCTTGAAATTGAATTCCGTTTTGTTTCTTTCTCAATTATCTTACGGTCTCTTTTATAATCACCTTTTGAAAATACTAAAATGTATTCGTGAATATCCCTTAAAATTGGATTAGACGCAGACATCCAGCTTCCCCAAGCAGTAGAAGGACTTGCACTTGCGGCTTTATTCCAAATGATTTCACCGCGCATATTAAAACCAATGTCAATCATCATCTTTGAAATGTAATCAGAGAGCGGGATATAAGGTTTTCTGCCAAGATTTGCGACATTTATACAAGCACGACCGCCATTAACTAAAACTCGATATGTCTCTTTAAAAACACTTTTTAGCATTTTCAAATATTCCGTTAAAGACAAGTCTTCATCATATTCTTTTGAAACATTGTATGGCGGTGAAGTAATCATTAAATGCAATGAATTGTCAGGAATCATTGCCATATTTTCTGCCGAACCAAATATTGTTGAGTTTAGTAATTTTTCAGGAAACAAGTTAATTTCTTTGTTCACTATCTTTTTGTTTGATAATTCATTGTATAATTTTGAGTCATAGAATTTTGAAGAATCGTGATTTATTCTGCCACGCGTTCCAAATGAACTTGACTCTGTCCCTTTTTTTCTTTGATATGTTGTTTTCATTTTTCCCAACTTATTCATTTATTAAATTTAGAAATTTCTCTGCTTTTGAAACATTATCTTTTTCTTTTGCCGATAAAGTTATAATTTGTCCTAATTTTCGTTTAGGCAACATTGAAGAAAGGAAATTCATATCGTAATTAACTATTTCTACAATATAATTTGTTAAGTCTTGATATTCATTGAATGTCTGAAAACCTTTATTATCAGTGTTCTTAATGAAATCATTTGTTGGGTTTGGATATAAAGATATGAAACTTTGAATAATTCCATTCTGTTTCAAGAAGTCAACCTTTTTAGCGTAGTTTATTGTTATAGGACTATCTCCTAAAATAACAATTGGAATTTTCGTTGCTTCAGTTCCGGAAACTCTGATATTTATAGATTTTCCAATTGCTTTTAACATTGAATCAGAACGTAAAATCGAAGGATTACCCTTGTGAGTTTTATAGTCACCAACAAAATTAACTTGTCCATTCTCAAATTCGTAATTGTTGACAACACTCATTTTAATTTCAAAGAGCAATTTTATATTTTCTGCTTTTTGTTGAGTTTCATCTGTGGTGCAAAATGCTAAATCGGCATCACTTTTAGTTGTTAGTCCAAGTTCAGAACAAACGACACTATTTACAGCAAATAATCCTAATTTTTGTGCAATCGGTTGGAAAAAATCCTTACTCCATTTTTCGGTATATTGTCCAATTAGTGCGTTTCTACTCTGTAAGGTTTGTCCTCCTGCGCTTTTCCCCTTTGGAACATATGCAAAATAACCGTCGGTCAATTTATAAAATAGCTGCTCCGGTGAAGCAAAGTTTCTCATAGCTTCAATAAAAAACCTTTTCTCAATATCTTTATTCCAAAATGTCATACATTTCCCTTTAAGTTTAATGCAAAATTAAGTATTTTATCTCATTTTTATCTACAATGCTTAACATTATCAATAATCACCAACTATCCATTTTCTTTTTTTAGTCTTTCTTCTGCGTATTCAAACCCATTTATCGCACAAATCACATCGGTTTTGTCTTCTTCTAAAAAAGTTGTTAGAGTTATCATCCTCGACAAATGCCCAAGTCCAATTTCTGATGAGGCTTTGAATTTTAGGATGACCC
>CAZXJG010000336.1:0-2282 GCA_964640985.1 uncultured Melioribacteraceae bacterium
AATTCACAATTCATCATTCAACATTCATAATTGCGACTTAGTCGCCATATGTAATAATCTTATTAACCATTATTTCTATATTTAATTAACGGATTAACGGATTGGCGGATTGTGCGGGAATCTCTAAAACCATACATTCATAGCGCGATAAATCGCAAGTTAGAAGTCGGGAGACAGACTAAAAAAGGTATGAAATTTAATTTGAAAATCTGATTATTTGGCAAAAAGCAATGGAATTGGGAGATGAAATAAATATTTTTACTTTCTACTTTTTGACTTGATTTAGATTAAAACTTTGGCTCTGAATCGCTGGGCGCTATTGAATATATTATAAAAAACGGAAAAATATTTATATATTAAGAAATGGAAAAAATAAAAAAGCATATTGAACATTGGAGTAATGGAGCAATTGAATCTATTGAAACTGCAGAAATTTTAATAGAAAAAAGAAAAATTGCATTTGGTTTATTCTTCTGTCATCTTTCCATAGAAAAACAATTAAAAGCATTGTATATTAAACATAATAACGATTTCCCCCCAAAAACTCATAAATTACTTTATTTAGCAAATAATATTGGTTTTGAAATAAATTCCGATATGAAGTTATTTTTCTCAAAACTTATGGCTTTTCAATTAGAAGGGAGATATCCGGGAATATCCTTACAAACTCCAAGTCTTGAAAAAGCATTAAATATATTAGGGAATACTAAAAAGGATTTATTATGGCTTCAAAAGAAATTAAGTTAATTATCAAAAAATACATTTCGGAATTAGAAAAAAATGGATTAGATATTTCCAAAGTATTTCTATACGGCAGCTATGCATACGGTTCACCAAACAGCGATAGTGACATTGACTTATTATTAGTATCTCCACAGTTTGATAGGATGGATAAAGAAGTATATTCCGCAAAACTTTGGTTAGCTACCGAAGTTGTTAATTATTTAGTTGAACCAATTGGAATTGGAGAAAAAAGATTTTATAGCGATGAATTTTCACCTTTGTTAGATTTAATTAAATCTAAAGGATTGGAAATAGTTGCATGAACAGTATTGTCTGTTAAATCTTTGTTTTTCCCGCGAAAAGAGGGGGAAGGTATGTCAAAATATTTTTTACTGTTTATAATTTTTAATTGCGGTTTGCCACGTTATAGTATTAACAACAAAGTCTTCGTTTTTCCCCGTAAAAAAAACGGGACAGGTTTGCAAAGAAATTAATGTGAAATAATATTTTGATGTGCTGTTGATTAAAATTTACCCCGTTAGATAATTATAATAAGTTTTTATCATTTGTTAAAATAATTATCTAACGGGGTAAATTAGAAATTTAAAAATCGCAATAGTTTAAACATAATTTCTAACTTTGCGGCTTGCCGCGCTAGGTTTTAACTAATTTTCTTGCAAACCTTGTCCCAGCTTGTTCCGATGCCTTTTTATCGGGAGGAAAAAACAAAGATTTAACTTGTAATTCTATATTTTCCACAAAAGGGAAACGATCCCGATTGCTATAATTTTTAATGGATAATCAGTAAATTCAGAACTCCTGACCTGATGCCGCAATATCAATTAGTTACGAGCTTAGTCTCGCACAACTGCGGGGAAAAGTAGTATGTCGCATTTTTGCATTAAAAGAACAAGTAAATAACAATCATTGCAAATACAACTTCCACTTTTCCTTTAAAATATTTATAGCGGGTCAGGAGTTCTGAAGGTATAGTTATAAAATTACCGGATTATTTGTAAAGTATACTTATAAAAAAATCGGATTATTTGTAAAGTATAGTTACTAAATAATACAATTATCATTATCTTTCCATTAAAATTTGAGTGTAAAAATGCATATATATGTAGATTGAATAACCTTAATGAAAATAAATATGAATGGCTGAATCTACTTTATCCTTGGAAATTAAAAGAAAAGTTTTTAAATGGATAAATTTTGTCTTGTAAACTTAAAATGTTATTGTTTTCGGTAAATTATTTTTGATACTGAATGAAGTATGATTATTTAATTGTTGGTGTTGTTATAGCGGAACAGTTGACTTCGCAGCTTGATAAAAAAGTAACCTACAAGGTTGTGGAAGTTTAATTTTTAACCGCAAAAAACCCCACCGGTTGTTCGTTGAATTAAATCAATCCAAGCCACAACTTCATTTCTTTTTACTAGTAATTAAAGTAGGAAATGTATCGCTGCTCTGCAGCTTGACTTTTCTTTTGTTTTTTTAATAAAATTTACCTATTATTCCAAAATCCCTTTGGATTTTTATTAATCTGCTATCAAAT
>CAZXJG010000337.1:0-2278 GCA_964640985.1 uncultured Melioribacteraceae bacterium
TAAAAATCCCTCTCCCTCCATTCCCAATCCAAAAACAAATTGCACAGATTTTAGAAAAAGCCGACAAGACAAAACAAAAACGTAAAGAAGCAAATAAGCTGACAGATGAGTTTCTGCAATCTGTATTTATAGAAATGTTCGGTGATCCGGTGAAGAATCCTAAAGTGTGGGAGGTTGAAAGAGTTGGAAATATTAGCAGCTTAGTTACAAGTGGTTCAACACCATTGGGTGGGGATACGAATTATCTTTCTGAAGGTATTCGTTTTATAAGAAGTCAAAATGTTTTAATGAATAAAATCAATTATTCCAAAATAGTTTACATAAGTAAAACTATTCATAATCAAATGTTAAGAACTTGGGTTAAAAAGTTCGACGTACTATTTAATATTACTGGTGCATCAATAGGACGTGTCGCTTACTATACTGGGGAAGATGATTCAGCAAATGTTAATCAGCATGTTTGTATAATCAGAACAATAATAGAGCGAATTAACTACATCTTCCTTTCATACTTGATGTCATCGCGCACTTTTCAATCGAAGTTTATTTCTCAAAATACAGGTGCTACAAGACAAGCATTTAATTTTGAACAGATAAAAAGTTTTAAGATTATTTTACCACCACTCTCACTCCAACAGCAATTTGCAGATATAGTAAATAAAACAGAAGCATTAAAAGCAAAACAAAAACAATCGGAGCAGGAACTGGAAAATCTTTTTCAGAGTTTAATACAGAAAGCGTTTAAAGGGGAATTAGTATGACATAAAGCTTTTCCATTAAGGTCATTTCTATTCCCATTATCACAGACATAAAACAAAATTAAATTAATGCAGAGATGTTTGTAAAGTAAACTACAGTAACATCACAATATTCAATTTTTCACTTGACAAACACCCTAACTTCTTATCTATATTAGTAATAAAATTTAATTAAATAAATAGGCTATCAAATAGAACTATATGATGAAGTTAAAAAATTAAAAAAACAGCAGTAAGCCTGGCGCATAATGAAATTTTGGTTAAATATGAACCTGAGAAACTAACTCGTAATAATATTAAAGATACTATCAAAGAGCTTGGTTACATTGTTTGTGATCCTGACAAGTTAAAAGCGTTGAGAAGGAGGAACAGGAAATAAAACAAAAGCGTTCAAAACTTTTTCTATCAGCTTCGTTTACTGCTGTTGCATTATTAATTATGCTTGCTGTGCAAGTTAATTAATGAGTTTCTTTTAAATTTGCTTTTATGCTTGGATGAATAAGTTCTTTTATGTTTTATTATTTTAACTATGTCAATTACATCAATTCTCTAGTAATCATAAATATAATTTTGCTTGTTATTGCGGGTATATTTAATATATTGTTCAGAATGCCGTACTCAAAAAAAATAAGGGGAAAACGATGAAATCGAGTAGTAAGCATTGGGATGCAATTTTTTCAGGCACAGAAGATTCAAAATTAGGCTGGTATGAAAAAGATGCATCCAAAACACTGGAATTATTGGATCATATTCCCAAATGGGAAAATTCTACGGTATTCCTCCCGGGGGCAGGAACTTCAGTTTTGATAGAAGAACTTCTGGCCAAAGGCGTAAAAATAGTTCTTAATGATATCAGTATTGAGGCTCTAAACCGGGTCAAGAGCAGGTTGTGTGGCAAATACAAAGAAATTAATTGGCTTTGTCAAGACATCGCCCAACCAATCCAAGATTCAATACCGGATGTTGATATATGGATTGACAGGGCAGTTTTACATTTTTTAACCGATGAAGATGATATAAAAGGATATTTCGAGAATGTAAAATCAACATTAAACGTAGGTGGCTACGCTATATTTGCTGAATTTTCAAAAACAGGTGCACTCAAATGTACAGGCTTGACACTTCATAGATATTCCATTGAAGAAATATCCGGATACTTAGGCTCATCATTCAAGATTGTTTCACATTTTGATTACACATATATAAACCCATTTGGCGATCCAAGACCATATATTTATGTTCTTTATAAAAGAGAAAAAATTAAATAGAAAAGATGAATATTGTAAAATCCGAAAACCAAAAGAGCATTCTGATTTTCTACCGTAAAAAATGTAATATATATACTTGCCGCTTTAATAATAACGTTAAAAAAAATATTAATGCTATTTTATAATTTGTTAGAACAACATTTTTCCTATTAAATAATGCACGATACCATTTTTTTCTTGTATATAAGAGACAACTAATCACTGATTTTCATTATGGTTAAAAAACCTTCAAAAGCTAAAGGCTGGTACCAA
>CAZXJG010000338.1:0-2267 GCA_964640985.1 uncultured Melioribacteraceae bacterium
AAAATATCCTATAAAAAAATATTCGGGTCTTAATATAATTATTTATTTTACGTTTAAAAAATAATTTTTCCGTTTATTGCACAGTTTTACTCTTAAAAACTCTTTTTTTTATATTGTTTCTTAATAAACAACATTAAAAGACAATTCTACCATACCAACTTGAGATAATTAATCAATTATCCGGTTACAATTTTAAATCGGATAATTAAAATGTACTTTTATTATAAAGTTAAAATTACAATTAATAAAAACGCATTCATCTTAAAAAGAATACTTGTCTTTTTTACTTTAGCGATAATCTTAAGTAATTTGCGACTTAATTTTTGAAATTGTAGAAAATAAAGAGAGAAAATTTTTAATAAAACAAAAAATTTGCCGTCTAAATATTTGCTCCCAAATATTTTACAACTTTCATAAAAAAAGGTTCAATACATACAACGGTATATATATTGATAATTCATTATTGAGAATATAAAAACGAATGGGATTAATAGAAAAATACCTAAATCGGATGGGAGCCAATAGAGCTGTATTGGCATTATCAATTGCGAGAATGTCCGACGGAATCGGCAATAGTATTTTGTTTATAATAATCCCGTTGTACGTTGCCGCCTTACCCAATATTTATTTCCAGCTTCCGCTTCCCATTTTAGTTGGAATCTTAATTTCGGCCTATGGTTTAACCTCCGCTATAATGCAACCGCTAATGGGAGCATTAGCAGATAGATTAGATAGAAGGAAGCTCCTAATACAAATTGGACTGGCTTTAATTGCATTTAGTACACTCGGTTTTATTCTCGCTCAAAATTTTTTTGATTTATTATTACTGCGAATTTTGCAGGGCGTTGCTGTAGCAATTACTATTCCGGCATCGATGGTATTAATGACTTTGATTACAAAAAAAGAAACCCGCGGCGGAGCTATGGGAGTTTACAGTACGCTGCGAATGATTGGTTTTGCAGCAGGTCCTTTGTTGGGCGGATATTTACAGACCCATTTCGGATTTAATTCCGCTTTTTTAGTCGGATCAGGTTTTGTTTTTATTGCTATGATACTTGTACAAATTTGGGTAGACGAAATAGAGCCGTTAAATAATTTTAATCACAAAAAAGTAAAATTCAAAATTATAGATCTTTCTTTGTTAAATCCGGGAATAATTAGTGCTACAATTGCTACATTTTTGATGGCATTAGCATTTTCAATGGTTGTAACACTTGAAAATGAATTTAACTCAAGACTTAACATGAATGCTTTCATTTTTGCAATTGCATTTAGCGCCGTAATGATAAGCAGATTAATTTTACAAGTTCCTCTCGGCAGGTATTCAGATAAAATCGGAAGAAAACCTCTAATTTTATTGGGATTGATAATTATGGCTCCCTCTACTTTGTTACTTGGAGAAGCTGTTAGTGTTTTACAGCTTGTAATTTTACGCCTTGTTCAAGGTGCCGCTGCCGCTGCTATTGCCGCACCTGCTTTTGCTATTGCCGCCGATTTATCTCAAAGCGGCGGCGAAGGCAGACAAATGAGTTTAATTACTACCGGATTCGGTTTGGGTTTGGCGGTTGGACCTTTAATTGCCGGATTTTTAGCCGTGATATTTTTTGAACTTCCGTTTATTGTGGCTGGTATTATGATTCTTATTGGTGTTTTAATTGTTTATAAATATCTTCCCGAAACAATTCAAGGTTCAAGAGTTATTTCAATAGGAAAAAATAATAATACATAGCTATCTCGATTATTTTGGAAATTTCTTTTACTGATAAAACCGTTGGTAAAATGCTTGGTTTTCTCAGTTCAATATTTAATGCTTCCGGAACATCTTTTTTAATACTTTTGTGTAAAAATATCTAATTGAAGCAATAACAAGTTTCATAGATGAGTCTATTCTAAAAAGTTATAATTTGGAATTTTAGACCTTGAATTTAGCTCAAAATCGAAACTTTTTAAGTCCAAAAATACCTTTTTAGAACGGACTCATAGATGAAAAAGAATATTTTCTGGTAGTTTTACAAAAGTAGAGATAATTTTTAATTGCATCGTCGGTTATTTTATCCAGTTTAGATTTTGAAATCCAATCTAAAAATAGTTTCAAAGCTGAATAATAACTTCGTACTGTTTGGTCGGAATAGTTTTCAATCTTTAAATGCTTGTAATAGTCAGATAAAATTTCTTGCTTCTTCATATTTTAAGGTGTAACTTACATAATAAACGAATATAAATTTAACATATAGTACCAATAAACGCAATACGTTTATTGGGATGTT
>CAZXJG010000339.1:0-2261 GCA_964640985.1 uncultured Melioribacteraceae bacterium
TTCATATACGGAACATAAGTAACCGTAGGTATTTACTATTTTGCGCTGGCTGCTGTTACTGTAGGCATAGGGATTATCCGAATGCATACTCCCTTTTAGTATGCTGTTCTTGTTGTGGGAGCCGTTATTGATAGATTATTGATTGTTGTATTTGTTGAACCGTCGTCCCAATTTTGAAAGTGCCAATCCGTGCCGTATGTACTTGGGATTGTCGGGTCAACTGTTAAATTATATTTATCATTTGTTACAAGACTATCAAAAGCCATATAATCATTTCCCGAAGACAAAGTCTCTGATTTAGAAGCGGCAATCCATTCCACTTGGTAACTTCCCCCCCCGCTGCCGCCTTCGAGATAGTTGTTTACTGTTAGGGGGTGTGTGGGTTTATAAGAAGATGCTACTTTTGAGACATATCCCTCATTAAATGTAAAATATAAATTTCTATTATGCGAATAATATGAATAATCATTTATATTCCAATTTCTATATTTATATTTTTTATTGTTATAATTATAAAATTCATCAACTATTTGAAATGTATGATTTTTATAAGGCTCGAAGAATATTTGATTTCCATTAGGATTTATTTGAACAATGCTGCCGTCAACCATCATTAATCCGGCATAATGATCCGCGATATAATTACCCACGAGAATTGATTTTTTTATTGGAATCACTGCTGCATAAATAATTTCCGGATTAGAATTACCCAAGTTATTACTACTTGTCCAAACACCGACTGCAGTATTTTCTTTAGAACGAATTGTTATATAATCACCGATAAAATGATTGTTAACATTTAGTTTATTAACATCGAAGTTCCCTAAATCAGTCATAAAGAATTCATTACCTCCATCAACGGAAGTTAAAAGTTTAGTATAGACTATATTAGATTTTTTTGTATCTAAATGATCATATAAAATATTTATAATCCCGTCTTTCGATACTGAAATAGATGGGAAAAATTGCTCGGTACTATCATTGGAAAAATACACCACTTTCTTTGTACTCCAACTTACTCCTTCATCACTTGAAATAGAAAGCATTATTTTTGCACTTTTTCCCCCTTCCCCATTGTCCACGTTCTCAGACCAAACCACATAAATTTTATTTATTCCACCGGTGCCGGAGTTATCTATTGTAATTGAAGGAAAACTGTTTACCTTAAAATATTTTCCATTAGAAGGTCCAAGTACGGTTGTGATTTCGTTATAAATATTATTTTTATATCCGATTCTCTCGAATTCAGAAATCGTTTGATGCAGACTGAATGTATTGCCTCCATCTGTTGATTTTGCAATTTTTATATAAGAAGATGTGCCTTTTAACGCGGGATTTACAATATAAACAACGAAAACATTATTATTTCCATCGGTTATAGGAATAGCACCGGAACACTCAGTATCACTAGCTTCACTCACTAAAACCGGTGTTGAAAATGCTGAAATATTTTCATCGTAATAACTAAGTTTAATAGCAGCAGTATTCTCAGAATAGGCTACATATAAACGGTTATTCAGTTTGTTAACATAAATATATGATTTATCGAGTTTTATATTCGAAGTTGTAGATTCTACAACTTTCATAGGTGTACTTAACCAACTTGCACCTCCATCAGTACTTTTATTTACTAAAATGACAGATTTACTATTAACCATTCCAAGATAAGCGATATAAAGATTGCCCAACGCATCAAAGTCCAGACTCGGGTCTGTGTACTTAGTATAATCTCCATAAACCGGTAATTTTAATCCGGTCCAGCTTACACCCTTGTCATTAGAATAGTATATCCCAATTTTTTCTTCTGAAAATAAGTTGTGGTTTGAAGAATTTAACAATCTATAGTTTGTTGCGATAATAATATTATTATCATCCAATGGGTTTATTGCCACTGCAGGTTCGTTATTATTTACCAACCCATTATTCAAATCTATGCCTGCTTTATATTCTTTTATTAGATTATTATTTTGTCCGTAAATATTGCTTAATAATAATACAAAGATAATTACTATAAACTTCTTCATTTTTATTCTCCTTTAATTTAATGTTCCTTTTAATATAATACCTTTGAAACCAAAACCTTGTTGAACTCTTAAACCTACTATAAATACTGTTTTGTCAAAGACTAATATTCCGGTTAATATATCCGAATCTCTTTCCAATTCCCTGTAATGATACCACTCTTTACCGTTAAAATGTGTAACATTACCAAAATCTCCCGTTACAAATATGTTGTTGGAAGCATAGCCTCTTATTCGTTC
>CAZXJG010000340.1:0-2244 GCA_964640985.1 uncultured Melioribacteraceae bacterium
AACAGAGCTAATGTTTTTAAGAAAACAAAGTAATTTGTAAAAGCATCGTAGATGCAAAATTATGGTAAGAAAGCGGATGTAATCGCTAAAAAGCATCGTAGATGCGGAATTATGGTAAAAAGATAGATGAACAATCACACAAAAGCACCATCGGTGCGAAATTATGGTAATAGACACTAAAGCCGGAGAAACCAAGCACCATCGGAGCTAATGTTTTTAAAGACAAAGTAATTTGTAAAAGCATCATAGATGCGATATTATGGTAAAAAGATAGATGAACAATCACACAAAAGCTCCATCGGAGCGAAATTATAAAACTATCATATATTATTGTGTAGCTAAAGTTAGATAAAAAAAGGTAATATCGCTCCTACAGAGCTTTAAGTTATCGCGTTATTTGAGACGTTTTTTGATAGAAGAATTAAAGTGGAGTAAAAAAAATGATTAATTTAAGTTATGATAAAGAAACAGATATCCTAGAGATAAAATTTTCAAATGAAAAAATAACCGAGAGTGAAATCAATGAAGAGTCAGGACTAATTGTTGACTACGATAAAAACAATAAAATGGTTGGTATAGTGCCAAAGGCATTCTGCGAAAGATTTTATCTTTTTCAAAAAAGACCAGTCAAAATCCTGAATTAAAAGCTATTGCAATTTGATAAATATACATTCATCAAATTTGTTTTGGAAGCGGAAAACTAATTTGTGAGTTTCTATCAGTTGGCGGACACTGATAATTTTCATTTTAGTTTTTACTCGATATGAAAAAAATGCTGAAAGGGAACCCGATAGCTTATTAAAAGTCGCAGATCAGTTCATTTGACTGATAAAAAATACGACCAAATTCTCGGCAAACTAATTAATATGTCATTAAAACCGGAAAATTGGACTTATTAAACAAAGCATCACTTCGTCCCTAAGTCACTTAGTCTTCCCGTCGGTTTTGCTTATTACTAATTACCACATTCTCACTACTTTCCCCATATAAGTTCGGATGAAATGGTAACAATGGAGAATCAAGCAGAAAAGTGGCAAGTTTGGAGCTTTAGGACTTTGAGAGGATGAGATTTTGGGAATATGGGAAAATGAGACTTTGGGAAAAATAGGAGTTTTTGAGAATGAAAATAAAATCGCACAAAGAATTGAATAAAATAGACTTGATAATACAACATATAAGTTGTAACTTAGTTAAGGGGGTGGAATAGAATGATTTATATATAATCAATTTTCAACTTATTATTCCACCCCCTAAAAATGGGAAAAGGTCAATTCCAATTCACAGGGGAAAAGAAATTCCAAAGATACTTGCTAAAGTAATTTTAAAACAAGCTGAAATAAAAGGGAACTAAAATGTATTTTTATTCTAAAATTAAAAAAACAGAAAGAATTTATCTTGTAACATTTCCGGATTTTGAAAATATTAATACTTATGGCGATACATTAGATGAAGCTTTGCAAAATGCATCTGAATCATTAAATGGCTGTATTACATCAGATTTTGGTAGAGGATTTAAATTGCCCAAAAGGAAAGAATATACAGGCAGCGGATATTACAAAATTTCAGTTTTCCCTCACATAGCCATTGCCCTTCAATTAAGAGAGTTACGGGGAGACAAGACACAAATTGAAATGGCTCTGTCATTAGGGATAACATATCAAGCTTACCAAAAGTTAGAAAATCCTATTAAAAGTAATCCGACAATTAAAACCTTAATGAAAGTTGGTAAAACTCTAGATAAGGATTTAGTGCTTGAATTTGTTTGAGATAGTGAATAATTGAAATATGCAAATTAATAAGACATTACTTTATTTAACACGACCTGCCGTGTTAAATCTTTTAGCATTATAAAAAATATTTAGTAAGAAAAAGTAAGTAATTGTATGCAGATTAACAGAACATCACTTTATTTAACACGACCTGCCATGTTAAATCTTTTAGAATTACAAACACTATTTAATAAGAAAAAGTAAGTATAATTTATGCAGATAAATAGAACATCACTGTATTTAACACGGATCTTTTTAGACATTACAATATTAATTCTGTCATTTATACTTTCCGCGTATCTTACTGTAAAAGATTTTAATTTTTTAAGATTTGTAAATGCACAGTTTCTGCTTCTTTCATTATTAGTAATTTGGTACATTTCTTCAAAATCAACTAAACTTTACGATGAATTTCGTTCAAGGAATTTTAGTCACGAGCTTATAGCTTTAATAAGAAATGTTTTTATTCAAATCA
>CAZXJG010000341.1:0-2239 GCA_964640985.1 uncultured Melioribacteraceae bacterium
AGAATATATTGATATACTAAGTGAAAAATATTTGAAATTACTTTTAGAATCAATTGAGTGTAAATTAATTTTGTTGAGAGTTAAGTTATTTAGATACAACAGGTTACAGTGGGTAAAGATTTCATAATTCTTCAAAATTACTCAAACATTAACATAAAGGACTAATGTTTCAATAAAAATATAAGAGACTACCTAGAATTCCTTAGGATTTAAGGAAGCAGTAAGATGTTAAAAAAACAATAAGTTGTGAACGTAAACAATTATTTAAACTGCTCCAAGTTTTTTATTATTGTAATAATAAAAAAAATCCACAAAAAAAGGAGCAGTTATGAAATTAAGTAAATTTGAAGAGCAAATCTTCAAAGCATATTCAAAGTTAAATGAAACAATTAAATATGTCAAAGAGAATGCAAATAAAATGTCGGCAGATGAAATCGAAAGAGAGATATTTAAGCGATGTATGGGAATAGGAAAAGAAATAGAGGATAAAGAGGGCAAAAAATATAAACGACATGATAAAGTAACAAGAGAATATTTTTCAATATTTGGCAAAATAAAAGTAGAGAGAACAAGATATTGGAGAAAAGGAGAAAGCCTAATAATAGCATTAGATTCACAATGTAATTTACCCAAAAGGAGTTATTCATATTATTTACAAGATATAATGAATAGTTTATCGATTACGGGAACATTTACGGGGGCAAAGGAAAAGATGAAAAAATTCTTCAATTTAGACATATATGAACGAGCATATGAAGATTTAAGTCAAGAAAGCATTAGTGAATACGAAAGATATTATGAAGAAAAAACTGTACCGGAAGAAAAAGCAGAGGGAGAGATACAAGTATTAAGTTTCGATGGAAAGGGAGTACCGATGATAAAGAAAGAAGCTGCAAAGATAAAAGGACGACAAGGGAAAGGGGAAAAACGTCAAAAAAAGAAAGAAGCCTTAGTCGGAACGAGCTATACAGTAGATAAGAAATTAAGGACAGCAAAAGAAATAGCAATAAATCTAATATATCCTGAAAGGAAGGAAGAAATAGAGAATAAAAAAAGAGAATATCCGAGAGCAAAAAATATACTGGGAATCCATCCCTTCGGGAGAAGAATGGCAAGTTTACGAAAAGCTAAGCAAGAGGTAATAGAAGAAATGGGAAATGATGCGATGAGGCGTAACAAAGGAAATAAGCGCCCAACAGTAGTATTACTAGATGGGATGCCGTATTTGTACAAGTTAGTAAAAAAAGGACTAAATGAAATAAAAGAATATGAAGTAATCCTTGATATAATTCATGTGGTAGAATATTTATACTTAGCATCACATTCGATTTACAAAGAAAATTCAAATGAGTCAAGGAAATATGTTTATAACCAATTATTAAGTATACTTGAAGGCAAAGTAGGACGAGTCATAGGCGGTATGAAACAAATAATAACAAAGCGAAAACTAACAGGCAGCCAAGAAAAAGCAATCAATAAAGCTATAACCTATTTAACAAATCACAAAAGATTTATGAAATATGATGAATATTTATCAAAAGGATATCCCATAGGAACTGGAGTAGTTGAATCTGCCTGTAAGCAAGTAGTAAAAAGCAGAATGGAAGGCAGTGGTATGAGATGGTCATTAGATGGCGCTGAGGGAATGTTATTGCTAAGGTCAATTGAAAAAAGTAATGATTGGGATAGTTATAACGATTTCCGAATAAGTCAACAGAAACTCAAACTATATGAAAATAGAACTGTAAAACAAGAGTATTTGAGAGCAGCATAAATATCAACAAAATTGAGTTACACTCGAATCATTTTGTAAATATTTGAAAATTAATAAATTCGTATGAAATCTCTCTTTGCGCATAAATCGGCAGCCATGCTGTTAACTTGAAAAATATTTAAAAACAAACATTCCAATTCAACTGCGTTCGCCTTCGTCAGTCGTTTGCCGGACTACGCCGAACATGTCGTAGTCGGCAGAAAAGAATTATCTGTAGTGCGAAGCATTTCAATTTATAATAGCTGTGGACTATCCTTGGTCTTCGAAACCGTGGGACAGTTTCTTCCTTGTCCCGGCATAGTTTACGAAGACGAAAGCAGTTCAATTAAACATTCTATTGTCATTTAAAAATTCTACAAAATCCGAAACAACGTAATTATATTTCCGCTGATTTTTATCAATTTGCAATGAAATTTACCTATTATTCCAAAATCCCTTTGGATTTTTATTAATCTGCTATCAAAT
>CAZXJG010000342.1:0-2227 GCA_964640985.1 uncultured Melioribacteraceae bacterium
TTTATCAATTGATTTGTGTTTGCAGAATTGGAGTGAAATCTCAAAAGATTTAGCCCAAGCTTCCCGCAAGCGGAAATCTCAAATAAATTGCTTAAGTTAGCGCTTATGCCCCTTCGGGGATTCTGCCGCAGGCATTCCCTTGGAAAATATGACAAGTGTGTGATTTTTTGTTTCACCCCGCAAAAGGAATCCCGATAAAATGCATCGGGACAGGAAACATAAAGTTTCACAAAGAAGTATTTTGAAATTACTTCAAAATTCTAAGTCCTAACTTATTATTTATACTGCTAATAAAATGGTTTTCGGATTTGCCTATTAGTTTCCTCTCCTTGAAGGAGAGGACAGAGGTGAGGTCTTTTATAAAAAAATCCGATCGCAGATTCTACGAAAAAACATTTTGTGTTGTGTATACACCGCTATGTTTTATTTCTGAAAATATATATATTTGTATAAAAAAAGAAATAAAAATGCAATTTTTGAAATTTAAACAACAATTTGATAACTATATTGTTTTCTCTACAAAAGAAATAGAAAAAATGTATCCTGCTTTCAACAGAATGAATTTGATTGCTTGGCAGAAAAAGGGATATTTACAAAAAATCAGAAATGGATTGTATTGCTTTTCTGATATTAAATTAGATGAAACTGTTCTTTTTTATATTGCAAATAAAATTTATAAACCATCTTATGTAAGTTTAGAATCTGCATTTTTGTATTATAATTTAATACCTGAGGCTGTTTTCTCAATTAGTTCAATAACAACTTTAAAAACACAAAAATTTAATAATAATTTGAGTTTTAATACTTATTCCAATATTAAAACGAGCTGTTTTTTTGGGTATAGACTTGTGCAAAATGAAAATTACACTTTTAAAATTGCAGAATTAGAAAAATCTTTGTTAGATTATTTATATCTACAAAAATCTGTAAAAACATTAACAGATATTGAATCCTTGCGTTTAAACAAACAACTTTTGCAGAAAAAATTAGATTTGAAAAAATTTTTTAATTATGCTGGAATATTTAACTCTAAAGTTTTATTTAAAAAAGTGAAAATGTTCAATCAATTTTTGAATGATTAGTCTAAAAGAAATACAGAATTTTTATCCCCAAAATTTGCATGCTTTCAAAAATTTTATGTTGCGGGAATATTTACAATATAAAATTCTTGAAATAATTTTTGAAAGTAAATATGCCGGTAAACTTTGTTTTCTTGGCGGAACTTGTTTGCGAATAGTTCATAATAATACTCGTTTTTCGGAAGATTTAGATTTCGATAATTTTAATATGTCAAAAACTGATTTTGAAGATATATCAGCTATTATTAAAAAAGAATTATCACGACAAGGATATGAAATAGAAATTAAAAATGTTTTTGCAGGCGCATTTCATTGTTATATAAAATTTCCAAAATTACTTTTTAACCAAAATGTTTCCGGACATAAGGAAGAAAAAATATTAATCCAATTGGATACTGAGCCACAGCATTTTAATTATAAGCCCGAAAAATTTATTTTAAATAAATTTGATGTTTTTACACTAATAAACACAACACCTAAAGATATTTTACTTGCTCAAAAGTTTTATGCGCTTATCAATAGAAAACGAAAAAAAGGACGGGATTTTTTCGATATCATTTTTTTACTGAAAACAACAAGACCAAATATTGATTATTTGCAGCAAAAATTAGAAATAAATAATGAAAGTAATTTAAAAAAGGTAGTTTTAAATGAAATAGATAAAATTAACTTAACGAAAATGAGCAATAACGTTCAGCCGTTTTTATTTACTGAGTCTGATGTAAAGCAAATTATCTTTTTCAAGGAATATATAAATCAAATTTTTTAGCGTTCTGTCATTTCTTCCAAGGGAATGCCTATGGCAGATCCCGACGTTTTTTGTCGGGAGAGAAATCCCTTAAATTGTGCCGGAATTTGGAGATATCTCTCCAAAGGAGTCCTATGGACAGTCGCTATGCTCCTTCTGCCACAGGCATACTTTTTGAAGATATGACAAGTGAGTTTTTAAGTGTTTTGTTATTAAGTCATTCGCTTCGCTGTCATTCCCTCCAAAGGAGTCCTATGGACAGTCGTTTCACTCCTTCTGCCGCAGGTATTCCTTCGAACGGATTGGCAGATTTTAACGAAGTTTGTCAGAAGAAAAATCTATTGAATATTAACCGCAGATTCATAGTGCGGTAAACCGCAAGATAGAAGATGGGATACAG
>CAZXJG010000343.1:0-2224 GCA_964640985.1 uncultured Melioribacteraceae bacterium
TTCTCTCCCGACAAAAAACGTCGGGATCTGCCATAGGCATTCCCTTGGAAGAAATAACACCGAAGCGAATGACTTAATGACAAAATACTTAAAAACTCACTTGAAACTAAAGTAAAAACTGAGATATCTCTAAAAACCCTGCACAATTTGTTAATCTGTTAACTTGCCAATTTGTTAACCTGTTACTCGTTACTCTCTGACAGCACTCATTAAACACGAACCGATTGCTGCCGGAAGACAGTACGCTAAAAAACACTGTCATATCGAGTTCGATTTACTCCGATGTTTTTTGTCGGAGCGGATGACGGCTAAATAGCTAATTTTTCACTCCTTGTTTTTCTTTTTCGCTCTTTTTGTAAAGGGAGCTGAAAATTTCCGGCAACTATTCCCACAACAGTAATATCTTCGTCTAAATTTTCCCATCTCAAAGCATAACCATTTAATCTAATTTTTACTTCTTTAAGTTGGGCAATTGTTGCATTTTTTAAGATTTTAAATCTATCCGCCGGAAAGCCTATTATTCGTCCATCAATTAGTTCAATATAGATAGTACGGTTTCTAGTCCAAACCTTGATTGCAGCAGGTTCATTATAACTCAAATTATTATTTTTTGTGGAATTCATAATATTTTTCTATTAAATACTCACTATTTTTAAAAACTAATTTTTCAATATCTCTCAATTTATTCGGTTTTATTCCCTTATTCCTTGCTAATGAGATAGGATTTAGGGGGTGGAATAAAATAACTTAATATTTAATAAATTTTCAGGGGGTGGAATAGAGCATAATATATAATAGATTTACAACTTATATTATTCCACCCCCTAAACACTTTAGGAGTTATAATTCGATAACTTATTTTATTCCACCCCCTTAAGCTCGTCAATAAGTGGCTTAAGTAAACCGTACTCGGCTCTTGTTCCGGTAAATATGCAAATTTTTCTCATTAACTTATACTACGATCAATTCATCAAGATTAGAATGTTTAATTTTAAATTTACTCATCTATCTTTATTTCAATATGCTTTATCAACTCTAAATAGTTGCTTTCAAAATCTTTTAAAAACTCATCCTCTATAACATTTAATTTTTTTATCAATTTTTTAGGAAAAGTTTTTAACCTTATCAATAGTTCTTCATTTCCAAAGTATGCTTTTTGATGAGCGCACTCTAAAACCTCTTTCCAATTAATCTTACAATGTTTATAAATCATATATATATCAAATATATCTTTTGGTTCATCCCTGCTAATAATGGATGTTAATTTATTACTCAATATATTTTCTATATTATCCAAAATATACCCATCCTCCGTAATAATTACATCCTTACATCTAACCGATACATCGTTAACAAAATCTACTCGCAAAGTATTGTTGATAATATATCTGTTAAAATCTTTGGATTCTACTATGACGCTGACATTAAAAGTTTTCTGTAATTCTAATCTTATTTTTTTTACAACAATATTAAATCTCAAAGAATGGTTTGTAAAAAAATCCAAATCATCAGAATATCTTTTTTGCAAATAAAACCTGTGTAAGCACGTTCCACCGGTTAAATAGAATTCATTTTCAATATTAAAAACTACAGATAAAACTTTACCTTGCAATTCATATAATTCTTTATAATTTATATTATCCATTTTAACTCTTCCACCGTTAGCGGCTTATCAAAAAAATATACTTCGACTAAATTTTTTCTTCTTTTTATATATTCTCTATTAAAATTTGGAACTTTATACATTTTAAGTAACTTTTCAATATCTCCTCTTTGAAAAATATCTAAATCGCTAAATAGATTTGTGCTATTTATTAAAATCTTCTCGAATAAAAAGAGTTTTTCTTTTAAATTGCCGTTTTTAGCAATCTCTTCTATATCTTTATTAGAAAATCTACTATCCCAAAAACAATCTTTTTTAAACCTGTATAGATTCATTTTTACCCTGATATCAATTGATCTTCTTTATAATCTCTACTAGCAACTTTTCCGATAATTTCATTCCACCTCATTGGAGATATACCGTTCCCAGGCCTTTTAATTCCGATATTCTCATTTGTAAATAATTCGCCTTTTTTAATTGTAATCATTGCCCGTAAATTAACATCTTCGAAAGGAGTCGGATACTCCGTATTACATTGCAAAACCGTAATTAAGATTGCAGTAAGTTATTAATTCCTTATGAGCATCAACATCAAGTTCTAATTTTTTAATCATCTCGTAT
>CAZXJG010000344.1:0-2221 GCA_964640985.1 uncultured Melioribacteraceae bacterium
ACTCTATCTAATAATTTAAGCATACTATCCTGCAATTGTTATGAGATTGATATCTCGTAGAGTCCGGTGTCTGACGACTTTCAATATATTTAAGAGGTGTTGCAATAGAAAGGATGAAACTAGTAATTACTTGAACTTTTAATTTGCTTTTAAATATCATTTTGATTAATATAAAACTATTGGCGCGGGATATATAATTGTATTATGAGGAAATCCTGCGACTATTAATATGTTAGGCAATCAAAATGTTCGTCTATGTTTTTTTAATAACAACTCTACCCATTCATCCAAAATAAAAAATCAAGAGATGTTGCAATATTTGAATATAATAATTATAATTGATCAAAAAGAGTGAGAATATGCTCCTATTTGAATGGGATTTAGAAAAAGCGAAGAAGAATATAAAAATACACAATGTTAATTTCGATGAAGCAAGTACAGTATTTAAAGACAAATTATCATTAACAATTTTTGATCCTCTACATTCTGAAAATGAAGATAGATTTATTATAATTGGCAACTCCTATAAAAATCGTATATTAGTTGTTGTTCATACAGAACGAGGAGATAAGATCAGAATAATAAGCGCAAGGAAAGCGACAAGAAAGGAAAGGATACAATATGAAGAAAATGCAAAAAGATAAAGATATGCTTGAAGAATATGATTTCAGCCAAGCTATAATAGGAAAATACTCTCAAAAATATGCAGAGGGAACAAATGTTATAGTTATAGATCCAGATGTTGCAAGATATTTCCCAGATAATGAAACCGTAAATCAAGCATTAAGATCTTTGGTTGAAATTATTAAAAAGCAGAAAAAACTTGTCTAACGAATAAGGTTAGATTGTGAGAGAGTAGCGAAGCGAACTACAATCTGAACCGTTTGTTGGACAAGCCCGGTCAGGTTATTGGAAGTTATGGCAATTACCATCAGATAGGTAGTTAACGCATATAACGTTATAAAAGATTTATCTCGAAGCCCCGATAAAATGCATCGGGGAGAGATGCTATTATGCATTCTTGGGAATAATCCGGTCAAAGGATGAGCTAAGGCGGAAAGCGGCACGCTGTGCAGTATCCCGGGAAAAGGAATTGGGACATGTTTCTCGGTTGTCGAGGAATGGTCCTCGACATCATGAGAATATTCCATTTCTGAAAACTTTTTAACAGTGAGATTATTGTTAAAATTTTTGATTTTGTATAAAATAGAATCGCATCTTTCAATTAATGTAGAATATGTTCTTCTTGAGCAAATTCTTTAGTGACATTTTTTTTGTTTTCTATTGAATAAGCTGGGTTTAAAAAATTACTATCATTACGCAAAATATTTGTGATTTTAATATGTTTCATTCCGAACCTACCTGACGGCAGTCAGGCTTGATTCGGGATCTCAATATCGCTCCATTTTTAAATGCTGAAACAAGTTGAACATGACAATTGCGTAACGTGTGTTAATAATAGTTCTTATCGCTACTAATCCAAAGGACTACGAACTCCGAAAGTTCCTTTGTTGATTAGGTGTGTGTAAATCATTGTTGTGTTCAGAGACTTATGCCCGAGTAGATTCTGAACCGTGCGAATATCGTAACCGTTTTCTAGAAGGTGGGTTGCAAAAGAATGACGGAAAGTATGCGTGCTTGCGGGTTTGTTTATATCGGCTTTTTTAACCGCTTCTTTAACCGCGCGTTGTACGGTTGTTTCGTAAATATGACGCCGGCAAAATTTTCTTTCATTATTTTTTACATAGCGCTTTGAGACAAATAAAAACTGCCAGTCAAAATCCTTATCGGCATTTTTATATTTTAGTGATAATGAATAAGGCAGTGTAGTGTAACCTCTATTTTGTGAAAGGTCATTTTTATGTTCAATTTTTCTTGTTTGAATTAATGAAGTTATAACTTTTTTCAGTATTTCCGGTATAAGTGTAATTCTATCTTTTTTGCCTTTCCCGTCGTGAACAACGAGTATGTTTTGTTCAAGGTCAACATCTTTAATGCGTAATTGCAATGCTTCCATCAAACGTAAGCCGGAGCCGTAAAGGAGTCCGCAAATTAATTGTTACCGGAGTTGTTTTGGGAATACCTGCGTATAATAATGGGTTAACCCAACTTGAGCAAAAAGCAGAATAGGACCAAGTATCTCATATAATTTTTTACTCAACCTTAAAAATCCACCTTCTTTGAAGGTGGTCATGTTCATTTGGCTATGCCTGTATTTGTT
>CAZXJG010000345.1:0-2213 GCA_964640985.1 uncultured Melioribacteraceae bacterium
TTCACGTGAATTTTTATGGTTAACGGGCAATTTTTCCAACTTGTAAATTTGGCACTAAAAGAACAGAAAGTCAAAAAAAGCAATAATTTTTTATTACTGATTATCTGACAGTTACAATTTAGCCCAAAAAAGGCATATTTTTTATAATCCTGATAAACAAGTACATAGAAAAGCGAAGTTTATTGGGTTGTCCCCCATAGATTTGGATGGTAAATTTATTATTCCTATTTTTGCAGCATGTTTATAAAGCAAATAAAGAAAAAGAATAAGAACTCTGATACGGAGTATATTTATTACCGGTTAATACACGGGTATAAAATAGGTAACAAGACCAGGCATCAGAACATATTGAATTTAGGTAAATTAGAAGGTATAGATAAATCGTACCACAAAGCACTTGCCGATAGGATTGAGGAGTTAGTAACAGGCAATTCCACAACTTTATTTCCAGATACACAGGCTCATACCATTATTGAGGATTTAGCACAAGAGTTTTCAAAAAAGATTATCACAGAGAAATTATTTATCACACCACCTGCTAATAAGAAGAGTCTCTCAAAAGAGATATCAAGAAGTTACCAGGAAGTAGATTTAGATACTATTGAGCAGATAGAAAGCAGGGAAATAGGCTCAGAGTGGTTGGTAAAACAAACCATGGAGAAATTAGGAATAGAAAAGATATTATCAAATACCGGGATGAGTAAAGAAGAAACAGCAACAGCCCAAATATTACTCACAGCCAAAGCCATCCATCCATCAAGTGAATTAGAGACCGAGCGTTGGATACACGAAAACTCAGCTATTAAAGAGTTATACAACACCACCGGGAAAGTAAGCAGATATAAGCTATATAAAGCGGCAACACAAATGTATCATTACAAAACAGACATTGATAATCAACTTTATAATAATGTAAACAATCTGTTTTCCAACAAAAGCAAGATTGTTATTTATGACTTGACTAATATGTATTTTGAAGGACAAATGTTGGGAAGTAAGAAAGCTGATTTTGGACGCTCAAAACAAAAACAATCAGGAAGCAAATTAATAGGGCTGGCTCTTTCAATAGACGGTCTTGGCTTTGTACGATACAGCAGATTTTATAAAGGAAACATAAGTGAACCCTGCACATTTGAAGCCATGTTAAGCGATGTTGTTCGGGCAATGGATATCAAAGAAGAAAAGCCTGTTATAGTAATGGATGCAGGTATAGCAACCGAAGAAAATTTAGCAATAATAAGGAGCGATAAGTATGGTTACGATTATGTGTGTGTAAGCAGAAGCAGACCAAAACAATACGATAGATTAACAGATAAAGCCACAGCAATATCAGATAACAGGGGTCATAAAATTGAACTCACAAAAATATTGGTTGAAGGAAAAGATGATTACTTTCTACATATAAAGAGTGCTCAAAAAAAGAAGAAAGAAGAATCTATTGATAAAAAACTTACCGATAGATTAGAATCTCAATTGCAAGAGATAAAAGACAAATTACCAAAACCGAGAGCATTAAAAAAAACAGAAAAGGTACACGAAAAAGTTGGTAAAATAAAAGCAAAATTATCCAGAGTAGGCTATCTATATGATATTAAATATACCGAAGACAAAGACAAAGGCATTGTAACAGACATTACCTGGAAACGGATAAAAGAAAGAGAAAAACCGAAAGGAGAATATTTTTTAAGATATACCCAAACGATGGTATCTGAAAAAGATATATGGGATGTTTACAATCTTACAAGGAGCGTAGAAGCAGTGTTTAGATGTTTGAAAACAGACTTAGACATAAGGCCAATATACCATCAAATAGATGATTTTATTGAACCCCATATTTGGCTGGGGATTATTGCATACCAAGTTGTCAATTACATAAAAACAGCACTCAAAGACCATGATATAACCTATAGTTGGACTACAATTGTAGAGAAAATGAAATCAATGCAATCGTCAATTGTTAGTGTTAACAACAACCGCAACGAAAAGATATATGTAAAATTATGTACCAGGCCAACTGCTGATCAGACTGCAATATTTGCTGCGCTGAATTTTAAACACAGACCTTTTATTAGAAAAACAAAAGTTGTCCCCCAATTGTAAAAAATGAAAATGTACCATGCTGTATATTAATAATATATGAACATCGATTTACAAGTTGGGTTAAAGAAGGCAACGGCCTCTTGTCTGGTAACAGGAAACATCATTATATCATC
>CAZXJG010000346.1:0-2132 GCA_964640985.1 uncultured Melioribacteraceae bacterium
GCTATGAGCAGTCCCGATTCTTTTCGGGATTACTTATCCTGAGTTTTACACTTAAAAGCTGTAAGTTATTGTAAAATAAGGGAAAAGATTTTAAAAAGGGAAAAATTGCCACTACAATTCATAATTGTCTGATTTATTGAGTTCAATGAAGGTTATTTTATAAAGCTATAATGAAAGATATTCAATAACTTGTTCGTTAGTCAGAAGTTTGTTCGGTTGTTTTATTTTTAGAACCGATAATATCTTTGATGCTAAATTTATGTGTTTCCCTTTCATGTAGTACTTTTCTTTTTCTATTTCTATCTCTGTGAACTCCAATGAGTTTAATGCTTCTTTAATCCTTTCGGAAGAATATTCTACTTTTCTTTTCCTTAATCGTAATTCCAATTCTCTCTCCAACAAAAAGGCAAAAAAACAGATTACAAAATGTCCTTCTATATGAGCCTTTGTTCTCAAATATATTGGTCTTGTTTCCATTGTTGATTTCAGTATTCTAAATGATTCTTCTATTCTGTATAGATTGTGATATTGTTCGATTACTTCTTCCGGCGATAAGTCTAATCTACTGTAAGCTATTGCGTAATAACCATCAAAACGTGAGTCTTTTTTTATTTTGTCTTCATCAAGACTATATTCCGGTATTTGTTTCTCTTTTATGTTAATATATTTTTTGTATCCTTTTTTATTATTAAGTTTTCCGTAGTCTTTCCCGGCTAATAGTTCTTTTGCTTTTTCTATAGCACGCTGTCTGTCACGATAATCTTTTGCTGCCCGTTTTGATGAATATGTGCAGACCAACTTTTCTTTGAGTATTATTTTCTTTGTCTTCCCGGTATCTTCATCTTTATAGGTTACTTTGTTTTCGTAGTCTATTACCTTGTATCTAAATACTTCTTTGTTTTCTTCTTCTTTTGTGCCTTGAGTTTTATTTTTCCCTATATCTATATATCCTTGATTACTTAGTATTGTCTCCTGCATTGCTACACTCATATTTTTTATTCGACTGCTTACTATGTAATCAAAACCATTTGATTTTATGTCCTTAAAATTCATCTTCGAATTTAATCCTTTGTCGGCTACTATTATCACCTGGTTTATCTTAAACTTATCCTTTAACTTTTTTAGAACTCTTAAGATTGTCTTACCCTCAAACGTATTACCCGGAAATAGTTCATAGCCTATCGGCCTTCCTTCGTTGTCTATTAACAATCCCATTACTACTTGAACTTCATTTATTTTGTTTGCCTTACTGAATCCGAAGTCTCTTAACTCATCTGCTCTTTGCGATTCAAAATGAAATGTTGTTACATCGTAAAACACTACATCTATCTGCATATTGAACAGATTTATATTTTTATTAAATATTTCTTCTTCTATCTTTTCTTTTGATGAAGCTAATATATCCAATGCCCGGTATATTTGGTGAAGCTCCGATTCTTTATCTGTCTGTATATATCTTTGACGATGTAGATAATGATGACGTTTTGATGATGGTGATAATAACCGGTTTATTACCAACGAGAATATAAGTTCCGGAAAATTGTATTCCGTCTTCTTATTCTTTACAATAGATCCTAATAATCCTGTAAGTGAATACTTGTTCCATAATTTCTTAAACACTATATAACCGTAATTCAGTCTTGCTTTTTCTTTTAGTGTAGTAATATCCCGAAGATTACTTTTGCCTTTTTTTACTAATTTATGAAGTGATGCAACAATATTTTCCAAACCGGAATTTATTAGAATATCTGCACGCCCGAGGTTAGAGACAACTTTATGTTTGCTTATACCATCTTGTTTGTAACTTCCAACAATCTGTAGATACTTATGTCCTCGTGAAATAGTCGTTTTTAGAAACATAGGATTAGCCTTTAGTGATAATATTAAAAAATTATATATACAATATAATATTATCACTACTAATAATCAATAATAAAAAGTAATAATAGACTGGTATTATGCTATTAACAAGTTATTAACAAATTACCAAAGACCATTGTTGCCACTACCTTTTTGACAAAAGGAAAGTATTTTATACGTTTTTGAGCTGTTTTCTAACTTTTTGAACTTTTTTTGCGTGGTAAGTGTAAAACTCAGGTGTCCAATAATATGAGTTGCTGTCCCCATAAGTT
>CAZXJG010000347.1:0-2074 GCA_964640985.1 uncultured Melioribacteraceae bacterium
CTTGCATTTGCTTTCTATTTACAACTAAAACCCTTATTGGGTATAGCCTTTGTTATAAGCCGGCTTTATTCAATCTTTCTATTTCTGTTCTTATTTCATCTACAACTTCTTTGTTTTTAATTACCTTTTTATCACCGGTACGAGTTGAAAAAATTACAAAAACTTTTCCTCCATATTTCTTTTCAAAATCTTGAAAACTTGCACTCATTCTTTCTGTTATTTTATAATTTCCAAGATTTGCATTTGCTGTAATTGGTTTAATTTATATTCCAAAATACTTATCTCCAACTTTACCAAGATAGTCAATATCACCGGAGTGGTCTAATTCAGGGTCGCTCTCTTCAAATTCAATTTCAGGAAATATTTTTGCAAGTCCGTCATTTATTACAGATTTTTCGAGCAAGAACCCGTCATATGTACGAATAATTGTAACTTCATAGATATAATCCTTGCAGTTTTGTAAAGTTAGCTCGTTAAAAGCGGCTGTCCATTCTGGAATTACAACTTCTGTTATTTTAGCATATAATCTCTCTCCAAGCTCGTCTAATGTCTCTTTCGTTATTTTAACTCTATCTTTTTTCTTGGTATATGCTTTCTCAAAATAGTATTCTTCCCATTCTTCAAGGGCTTTGGGTTGACATTCACGGATTAAAGCCATTACAGCATCAACTTTGTTCGGTCTTGTAAGTTGGTAAGTATTACTTGTATAGTTCAAAACTTTTTCTTTCTTTCCAAAAGGTTTTGCATATTTTTTTATCTCTTTTTTTGCCATATACATCCACCACCATTAGGTATTTTATTTAAATCTTCTTGCGACTTTATTTCAATATAATCAACTTTATCCAAATTTGAATTAGGAATTTCAACATCCTTAATTGCTTTTAGAAATTTCTTTTCTTGGTTAACCCAGTATTGATTAAGCATATTCATTTCCCAGTTTTAAAAATTTTTCCTTATTCTTATAATTATACGCCAAGTCAGCATCTGCATAACCATTTTTTATCAAATGTGCGTTAAGGAATGTTTTATTTTTAAGATATAAATAAACCATCAAATGATTATTCTCATCGTGTTTGGTTTCATCATATTTTAGAAAAACTTTTTGTCCTTTTGTTTTGAGTTGTAAAAACTCAATAGCTCTTCCATTTGCTTCCTTTTTTTCTTTAACTCCAATAAGCCTTACAATCAAATCGTTATTTAGCTTAATCAATTCTGGGCTAATGATTTCTTTTATCGAATAGTATTCTTCTCTTTTTACGGAACCATTTTGGTCAATTTTTGAACCAAATTGAAGTTTTTTAGGGTCAGTTTTTTTATCAAAATGGTGGAAGTCTTTAAAAGCATATGGTAGTTTCTCTATTTCATTCTTAAAGTCAATGTTTATCTTTTCTTGTTTTATAAAACTATAATCAGAACTAAAAATGTCTCCTTGATTAATTTCTAATTTTTTCTCAATGTATGGGATAAATTCGGGGTTCATTTCGTAACCAACGGAATTTCTGTTTAATTTTTTTGCAGCAAGAGAAGTTGTTCCGCTTCCAAGAAAAGGGTCGAGAACCGTATCGCCAACAAATGAAAACATCTTTATAAGCCTTTTCGGCAATTCTTCCGGAAACATTGCGATATGTCCGTCTTGTCTTGCACCGCCAAAATACCAGTGTCCATCAAAATATGTTTTCCATTCTTCTTTGGTCATTTTTGACTGTTCTTTGATTTTCTTACTTGGTTTTATTGGCGTTCCGAGTTTCTTGAATAATAAAATAAATTCGTAATCAATAGATAGAATTCCATTTCTCGGTGTTGGATAACTTCCCATTAGAGATGCTCCACCGGTTGTGTTTGATGTGGTTTTTTTCTGCCATATTACGGCACCCATATAATCAAATCCAATAGCTTCGCAGAATTTTATTATTTCTGTTCTGATAGGAATAACTTTGTATCTTCCATAATAAACTGCTCTTGCAAATTGGTCGCCAATGTTAACACACAAGCGACATCCGTTATTTAGAACTCTGTAACTTTCTTTCCAAACAAGATTTAAGTTATTTATATATTCTTCATAACTATCATTATA
>CAZXJG010000348.1:0-2061 GCA_964640985.1 uncultured Melioribacteraceae bacterium
AGTTTGTATTCGTTTATTTTTGATTAGAATTCTAAAATACGGACATTTTCCATTTATTGATAAATCTTTTTCATCATTCCCTTTTCTGAATTTGATTATTTCAAATTGGTCGGGATTGAATTTGTGTAGAAATGTTATTGGTACACCCATAAAACCTTTGTAGTCCATTGGTATATCTTTAGTTTTATTAACATTAATGCCATCATAATTGTCATATTTAGGATATTCAATTTCGTTTCCAAAGTATTTTTTTGTGAGAGTAATATCTTCGTGTCGTTTAGAAGTATCTAAATTAGTTAACCATAAACAGTTGTTTGGGGAAACTATTCTGTTTCCTAAACTGTCAATTCGAGTTTCAGTTCCATACAGTTCATAGTGTTCAGGTACAATAAAACCTGAAATACCTCTACCAAGATTTATTCCTAACCACGCTCTATTTTCTTTAATAAGTTTAAAAATTTCTTTATAGGTGATTGCATTAATGTTGCCAATAATCAAAAATTTCTTATCGTATTTAGCTAGTTGAGCTACATACTCCCTGAATAATGAAAATGGTGGATTAGTAACAACAATATCGGACTGCTTTAATAGTTCGATACTTTCAGCACTACGAAAATCTCCATCCCCTTTAAAATGAACGATGTCATTTGAACTTGGTTTAATTTTTTCTCCTTCTGCACCTGTATATTCATAGAAAAATCCACTTTCAAATTCTTCGGTATTAAATAAATTCCTTTCTTGTTTTCTGTAGCAAGCAGATATTAATTTTTTAATGCCTAACTCTTTGAAGTTTGATGCAAAATAATTGAAAAAATTACTAATCATAGGGTCATCACAATTGCAAAAAATCACTTTGTCTTTAAAATGATTTTTATAATGTTGTAATTCACTTTCTATGTCTGAGAGCTGAGTATAAAACTCATCATTCTTATTGGTTTTTGCTTTTCTCAACAAAGAGTGTTGTACTTTTCTTGCCATTATCAATCCCGTATTATTCGTTATTAGTAATCTGGTTAAATATGTCACTTCCTAATACTTTAAGAGAGGTTTTAGAAATTCCAATCATAATGTCAAACATTTCTTTTGCATCCCATTTTTCTCCATTCCCTTGTGTAAATATTGAAGTTGCTTGAAGCATTATTGTTTTCTTGTTATATTTAACATACTTATTTTCACACAAATTAGTATTAATTGGCATTCCATAATTTGCAGAGGTCAATCTATCTAACCTATTTAGCATCCCTGAATTATAATTAAGCGTTACAACCCTTCCGTCTGGTCTTTTAACTGAAATAGTTTCTGTTAAAAAATTAGACCCTTCAAGAAATAATATGTATGAAAAATGAGATTCAGATAACATAAAATTAGCAATTTCAGATATGTTCTTATGCGACCTCTCTATTGCATTACCAGCAGCCATCAAGTCTTGATTGTTATTTTTACCAACTAGTTTTCCTTTTTGAATATTTTCAATGTCTTTTCCTTGATGTTTAGCTTCCGATACTAACACTACTCTCCAATTACCATTATCGTCTTTTACTTCAATTATTCCACCATCAGGTTTTATACTTGAATTTGATACAAAAAGAGTTTGTCCTAATTCTTTATCAACTTTCTGTAACGCTTCGTTTATCTCTTCTTTTCTTATGCTTTTTTTGTATTGAAAAGATAATTGAGGAAATTCTTTTTCAAGCTGTGAGATTACAAGCTGTGAGATTTTTCCAACTGTTATATCGTGTAACTTTGCTTCATCTCCAAATATACCAACTACACCTTGAGACTTTTTATGTTGATTAGTTAATCTTTTTGATTGGTTCTTTTTAGACATATTGTTCCTTTTCTATCACTATTTTATTTTAACACAAAAATACAACCTTTATTTTAAGGTAAAGAACATAAGGCAACCTCCTTCAAACTTGTATTGATGTTCATTCTTTCGTTGCTTGCAGGTAACGTCTGTGTATAGTTACCAAAGTTACTTTTATTTTTCATTTATTATTAAAAAAGGTAACTTTACTCCTTTAAATACCTGGAGTATGGTTACCTTTTTCTAACTTGAAT
>CAZXJG010000349.1:0-2058 GCA_964640985.1 uncultured Melioribacteraceae bacterium
AAAGATCGAATATGATTTTAAAAAACATAATCAAACTTTAGTAGTAAAAGCTGATTCGCCCGTTTTTTTCTTATACTTTGAAAGCCCTGATCTGCAATTTGAAGATAACGGAATTATTATGCTGCCCGGCGAGAAAATAAGCTTGAAAGCTAAATTACTCAATAAAAAGTTCAATAAAAAAACTTTAATATATCATTCATTAAATCAATATCTTGAAAGTTAAAATGTGACTATCATTAAGTTGTACGCTATCTGAAATGGTTCCCGAATTTTATCATAAATGCCTTTACCGGATAGTTGAAAAGAAGGATTAATTAAAGTTCTATTGCATAGCGTGATAAATTGCAAGTTAGGATTCAGAAATTAGAAGACAGAAGTTGGGAGATGAAAACAAAATTTTTTAATAAAAAAACAAAAGAGAATCCAGCAAAATTTTTAGGGTATATGAAACTAACAGATGCTTTTAAAAAGGAAGGCTGCGCTATTTGCAGAAGAATTAATGAAGCAACTTTTAATTATGTTGATTCGCTTTTATATGAGAATGTTAATGATCCGGCTACAAGAGAAAAGTTAAAGGCTTCCTTGGGTCTTTGCGTGAAACATTCTGAGCTTCTATTTAAAATCGGAGATGTACTTGGTACGGCTATTATTTATAAAGATATTTTAAATGTTTTTCTTAATGATTTGACAAATAAACCTTTTAATAGTTTTATGAAAAAGGATAGCTGTCCGGTATGCATTAAAGAAGTTGAGCAAACTGATTCCAACATAAAAATCTTTATAGACTTTCAAAAGGATAATGAATTTATAAATGAATTTAACAGCTCGGATGGTTTATGTGCAGTTCATCTGCAAAAACTAATAGAGCGAGTTGATTCTCCTGAGTATAAAAAATATTTGATAAGTTTTCATGTAAAAAAGCTAAATGCACTAATAAAAAATCTCGATGAATTAATCAGAAAATTTGATTATCGATTCACACAAGAAGAAATAACTACAAATGAATCCGGATCGTGGAAACGTGCAGTTGAATTTATTTCCGGTAAAAAAAGAGATTAATTTATTAATTACCGGATAGCTATCTTGTGATATTATCTTTATTGTTGAATGCGTCAGAAATGTTAATAACTTTAAGTGTGTTGGTATTACTGACCCAAAGTTTATTAATAAATTATATAATATTTTAAGGTAAATAATATGGCTGAAGTTATATTAAAGAATGTTTCAAAGGTATACAAAGGGGGTAATGTAGCCGTTAAAGATGTAAATATTGAAATTAAAGACCGCGAATTTGTTGTATTGGTCGGTCCTTCCGGCTGTGGTAAAACAACTACATTAAGAATGGTAGCCGGGCTTGAAGAAATAACGGAAGGTGAACTTTTAATTGACGGTAAAAAAGTGAACGATGTTTTACCGAAGGATAGAAATATAGCTATGGTTTTTCAAAATTATGCTCTTTATCCCCATATGACCGTGTATGAAAATATGGCATTTGGTTTGAAACTTAGAAAATTCAAAAAGGAAGAAATAAAAACAAGGGTTACCGAGGCGGCTAAAATATTAGGTTTGGAATCTTATTTAGACAGAAAACCAAAAGCATTATCCGGCGGGCAAAGGCAGAGGGTGGCTGTTGGAAGAGCTATTGTAAGAAAACCAAAAGTATTTTTATTTGATGAACCTTTAAGTAATCTCGATGCAAAATTACGTGTACAGATGAGAACCGAAATTTCTAAGTTACATAAAAGGCTTAACGCTACAATGATTTATGTAACCCACGATCAAACCGAAGCAATGACTATGGGTGATAAAATTGTGATTATGAGAGATGGTGTGATAAATCAAATTGATTCACCGTTGAATTTGTATAATCATCCCGTTAATAAATTTGTTGCGGGATTTATTGGAAGCCCCGCTATGAATTTTTGTGAAGGGATTATTTATGCCGAGAGTGGATTAAATTTTAGAAGCTCCGGCGGTGATTTATCCATTAAATTAAACGGAAATTATGAAAATACACTCAAATCTTATGTAAATAAAAAAGTATGGTTGGGAATACGA
>CAZXJG010000350.1:0-2046 GCA_964640985.1 uncultured Melioribacteraceae bacterium
GCCGCTATTGCAAAAATTAATAGACTGTCGTATATAATAGATAATAACTGCACATTAATCCCCCAATTATTTATAAATAAAAATATAATTTTTATTATGAATAAACAAGAAATGTATTTTTATTTGAAAATAGCAAGGCAAATAATTTATGATTTTCCCATCGGTTCAAAAAGTATTTTTGAAAACCGGATGGTAATAATAAAAGGAGCTTGAGAAAAATTAAATATTAGAACGATTTTTCGAATGCAGGATATAAAATTGATTATCTGAGTTATCATCATAAAAATTTAAAATATCTGCACTAAACATACTTACAGGATAGCGTACATTATTATCATTATATTTATCATCAATATCTTCCTCATCCTTCGACATATAATTACTTACAGGCTTGTTAACTATAATCCAGCGTTTATGATTTTCAAACTGTGTAAATTGACTTTTATAATGTGAAGCATTTCTTGTATTTCCGTTGGTTTTAATGTTTATATTCTGACTATTTCTTGGGTGAGAATGAAATATTTTATCTTCAAGTTGATCATTATAATTAGAACGGCTAGTATTTTGCGGCGGATATTGTTCCCTGATACGATTTATTTCCCTTTGTTTTTTATGATTAACATCCGCATCTAAAATTGCCGTTTTGTTTACAATTTTTTCTTGAGCAGGATAAGTTTTCCCAAATTGGTCATAAACAATCTTATCTTTATTTCTATTGGATTTCAATTTATAAGATATAAATGATATAATTAACACAACAACAAAAAAGCCTGCAAATAAAAATAGGCTCATATAAATAATAGAAAAAAGATTCATTTTTGTCTCGTTACTTAATTTAATTTCTAATTACAAATAATATGCCATTTCTTTTTTAGAACATTTTAGCGGAAAATTAAGATTGAATTATTCATCAATTGAGACTATGTCTCATTATGAAACTCATTTATTATTTCTTAATTTGTTTTATTACAATTAGATATAGAGATTTAAATTTGATTTTACAATAATTTTTAATATATTTTGAAGCTTTATTTAACTTTAAGTCAACAACTCTAAAGGAACTAAAATATGACAAAAGCAGACATAGTAGAAAAAGTAGCTACTGGGACAGGACTTACTAAACTTGAAACAGAAGCTATTATCGAAGGCTTCCTTAACACCGTTATTCAATCACTTCGTGATGGGAATGGAATTGAAATAAGAGGATTCGGCAGTTATCGAGTAAAAAAGAAAAGTGCCCGGTATGCTCGTAATCCTAGAACAGGTGAAAAAGTTTTTGTTAATGAACATTATGTGCCTACTTTTAAATTCTCAAAAGATTTTAAAAGAGCAGTTGACAGAGGTATGAAAAAAAGAGAAGTAAAATAAATTATTTTATATTTATTTATTTTTAGAAATGAAAATTTGGATAACGAAAATTTGGGTAACGAAAAAGTAAAAATTTGTAAAAATTGCGGTGCAAAAAATAAATTTGATGCTAATTTCTGTTCTTCGTGCGGAGCAGAATTACAACCGGGGAAAAATTATAATTATAAACCAAAAAAAATTCCCAAGAAAACCGCAAAAAATAGTACAAAAGCAAGTCATCATAACGGATTAAAAGTTTTAAGTGTAAAAAATTTGATTTCAATTATTGTTGTTCTTTTTATAATTGGTGCAGTTATACTAATTTCGAGTGGAGCTTTTAATTCACCTGTTTCAAAACCCAATAACTTGAACACGAAAAAATCAGCCTCAAACTTTAACAATGGTATTGACTTAAGTAATATAAATAGAATTAAAAATTTAGAAAATGTTGTTGCAAAAAACCCAAATGACAGCCAATCACTTTTAGAATTAGCCCATCTATTAGATGATTCGGGCTTTTTTGTCAAAGCAATTCAAGAGTATAACAAATATTTAAAATTTTATCCGAATAATCCCGATGCCTTAATCGACCGAGGAGTTTGCTATTATAAATTAAAACAATACGATAAAGCAATTGCATCAATGAAAAAAGCTGTAAAGATTAAACCCGAATTTGCACGAGCCCGCTTTAATCTCGGA
>CAZXJG010000351.1:0-2035 GCA_964640985.1 uncultured Melioribacteraceae bacterium
TCCAAACCAGGAAAGCCAATAAAATCAGTTACTTTTTTTAGATAAATTTGTCAACCCAAAATAAAACCGCATTCTTTCACCGTCCGCATCCCGGTAAGGAAGCAAAAAAATACCAAGTGGAAAATGCGAGGGAATTTCTGCAAGCCATAGGAGTTGAACCATGAAAAATACACTTTCGTACAAAGGATTTACAGCACGGATTGAATTTGACCCCGACGACAAGATTTTTTTTGGCCGTGTACTTGGTGTCCGTGACATTATAGGTTTTCATGGTGAGACCGTGCAAGAACTAACGACAGATTTTCACAATGCTATCAATCATTACTTGGATTTTTGCCGACAACGCGGCGAAAAACCACAAAAAACGTACTCCGGTAAGCTGACACTACGCCTGTCTCCTGACATGCATGCTAATATAGCTACTGTTGCCGCGCATACAGGGAAAAGTATAAACAAATGGGTGGCAGAAACACTTGAGCATGTTATTCAAGCACATTGAGACCCGGTAACCTTGATGAAACGCCCTGTGGGGAGCCGCATGCAGGGTGTTGGTGTGCCACTGGGGGAGAAAAACCCGGCTACCCGATTATGCATTTCTAATTTTTACATATAAAATTATATTTTACATATAATTTCCCAATTATAGTAACCAATAATTGGCAGTTTGATGGAATTAATACTTTTCAAGTATTTATTGTTAATTTTATTCGTATAACCAATTTTTCTTAAAAAGAAATGTGATATCGAGAACCAAAACAGTGATTTTCTTGTTTCTGTAATAGTGAGTCCATATTTATGAAGGATTTTAAATAACTGTTCATCTGATGTGTATTCTCTTGCATGTGTAGGGTCTAATGTCCACTTGTTATTACATCTATAAAAATACCATCCGTACCACTTTTTAAAAACGGTCGATATATAAACAGTATTATTTTTTTTATTTAAAACTCTAGCAATCTCCTCAATCATACGATCATCACTTGACACGTGCTCTATAACCTGAGTGGAAACTAAAAAATCAATACTGTTATCATTTATTGATTTCATATTCATCGCACTGTTTACAAAAAAGTTAATGTTTCTCAAATTTTCTTGACAACGATCTATTCTTTTTTTTGACAAATCGATAGCATAGACTCCTTTATCATGAAAAAAATCTTTTTTATCTAACGCATATAATAAACTCCCATCTCCACAGCCAGCATCTAAAAAGGTTTCCCACTTAGATTTATTAAGATACTTTAGAAGCAGTCCTGGGACGTTTTCCTCATAAAAATGAACATATTTAGCATATTCTTCTATTTTCATATTATTTTCCTCCTATGAGCCAGTCCCGTCAAAAAGGAGTAGATTCATTTGATGGACGATCATGTCTATATGTGCCCCTGTACCACCAAAATACAGTATTGCGTTTGTTATCGGTTTTTTAAAAGGCAAAAGTGCTGTTCGTATCCACCGCTTGGCCGTTAATAAGCGTGTAACCGGGTTGCATTTTTGGGCTCGCGGTTATTGTGTGAGTACAGTGGGTCTTAATGAGGCGACTGTATGTCAATATATTTGCGAGCAGAAAAAGGTAGCAACAACTCAATCTGTTTAAATAATGATGGCCTCGTAAAAAGTCATTTTATTTGTCATCCTCGCGTAGGCGGGGATCCATAGTTCGTTGATATTAATGGATTCCCGCCTGCGCGGGAATGACGGTGTGATGAAGATTCAGGGTTTTTACGAGTCCATCAATAATGAATATTAGCCCCGGTGGGGCTTCCTGAAGCCTCCCTCTTGGCGGGAGGAGCATCACGATGGATCCAGTAACTATTAAGTACGATTAGGTTTTCTGTGACCAAGCGCTAACACGAAAATTGGTCCCAAGGTGAATATTAAAAGCATCGTAGCTGCTCTGATCAGAAGTACGACCACCAGCCCCTCACCGACACCTTGCCCGAGACCACCTGAAGCTATACTGACAACAACTTCCTGGATCCCTAAATTTGCAGGTGTGATGTTAATCAGCAGGGAAAACACGGCAATTAAGCTG
>CAZXJG010000352.1:0-2024 GCA_964640985.1 uncultured Melioribacteraceae bacterium
CCACTATTCCACTATTCCACTATTCCACTATTCCACTATTCCACTATTCCACTATCCCACTATTCCCACTGAACCTGCTTTTTTATATGTAATCCGGCAGTTGCCGGACTTTGACGAAATGCCACATTCGGCACCTGACGAAAGTAAGCTCACAAATTTACGTATGTATCGTTCATGCCGAAATGGGATTACGGGGAGAATATTAAAAAATTTTATGTATGTTGGAATATTTAAGTTAATAATTCTACTTATATAAAAAAAAGAGTTAAGTGATACGGATAAAAACAAATACTCCCGTTTTTTAAGTGGCTGTTCAAAATATGTTCAGAATTTTAACAAAAGTGAAACATTAGATGACAATCTTAATTTGTTTGAATAGTTTGTAATATGCAACCTGATGATAAAAAGATATCGTTAATTAACAAAGATGAATTTGATTTTATACTTCAAGAGGGGGAAGGTTATTTAATTGAATTTAAAGAAAAAGTTGATAAATCTCTTTCTAAAGAAATAACTGCATTTGCAAATGCTTCCGGAGGGAGAATATTTATTGGTGTAAATGACAATAATGAACTAATTGGTATTTCAATAACTAATAAAATTAAATCCAATATTCAAGATATTGCACAAAATATTCAGCCTACACCTGAGATTAAACTTGCTGCATATAAAAATATACTTATTGTTGAGATAGAGGAAGGCAAAAACAAACCTTACCAAACTTCAGAAGGGTTTTTTATCCGGATGGGTGCAAATTCTCAAAAAATGCAAAGAGATCAGATAGTTGAATTTTTGCAATATGAGGGAAAAATAAAGTTTGATGAACTATTGCATAAAGACTTTAATTTTGAAAAGGATTATAGTCCGGCTAGATTAAACCAATTTCTTAGGTTGGCGGGTATTACTAAAAATTTGGATGATATGGCAATTTTAGAAAATCTTGGAGTTGTTAAAAAAGGGACGTATGAATAATGCAGGCATGCTTTTTTTTTCTAACAATATCCAATTACTATCTGAACAATCAATAATTACTTGTGCCGTCTTTGATGGAGTAGAACGAATAAAAATACTAAATCGTAAAGACTACAATAACGACATTATTTCCAATATTAATGAATCTTTACATTTTGTTAAGCAAGCCATAAAGGTAGAATATGTAATGATCGGCGAAGCACGACGTAAAGAAATATATGAGTTCCCTCTTGATGCTATTAGGGAAGCTATTGTTAATGCAACAGCTCATCGCGATTATTTTTTTGATGGCGCCCACACAACAATTGAAATTTTTGATGATAGAATTGAAATAAGTAATCCGGGCGGTTTACCGAGAGGACTCAATAAAAACAATTTTGGTAAAAAAGCTGTTAGAAGAAATCAACTTATTGCTTCGCTATTACAACGAGCTGACCTTGTCGAAAATATGGGGACTGGAATTAATAAAATTAAGAGTTTACTAAAAGAAAACGGTAACCTTGAACCACAGTTTGAATTTAACTCTTTTTACACTATTATTTTCAAAAGAATAAATGGGGGAGTAAATGGGGGAGTAAATGGGGGAGTAAAATCTAATGAGAATACACTTTTAGAAATAATTATTAAAAACCCGGGGAAAAGAACTAATGAGTTGGCTAAAATACTGAAAACCCCTGAACGCACTGTTGAGAAATGGATAATAAAACTAAAAGGTGAAAATAAGATTACTTTTAAGGGAAGTTCTAAAACCGGCGGGTATTTTGCAAAAGAAGATAAAAATTAAATTTAATCTAAATTGTGCGAATCTGTCGTAAAGAAAAGCCAAACCACAGATTAACACAGATTATTTCACGGATTAACCCCGTTAGATAATTACATATCTAACGGGGTTAACACAGAAAGACCAATGCAAAAAGAATAGGAAAGTGAAAGGAAAAAGGAAAAATGGAATGATGGAATTTTGGAATAATGGGAAGTAGAATTTTAATCATAGCGCGATAAATCGCAAGATAGAAGATGAAATGAAGCGGACGTGTTCTATCATAACGGAG
>CAZXJG010000353.1:0-2017 GCA_964640985.1 uncultured Melioribacteraceae bacterium
CGGACAACCGGATATTGAAAAGTGTAATCTCTGTTATTCAGAATAATAATGTATCAGTCGAAAGTTATTTTCTATTTCAAAATTACCCGAATCCGTTTAACCCCACGACAACAATTGAATATATATTAAAGAACGCATCAAATGTAAAGTTGGATGTTTACAATATTCTCGGACAAAAAGTAAAAACTTTGGTAAACAAACATGAGCCGGCAGGAAAATACAAAGTTAATTTTGATGGTTCTAATTTACCTTCAGGAATTTATTTTTATGATTTGAAAGCCGGGAAGTTTAATAAAGTTAAAAAGATGATATTGCTGAAATAACGACAGATGACCATAGTGCGGTAAACCGCAAAAAAAGATGGAAGGTATAAACATTTACATATCCCGGAAATTTAAAAAGTATGTTTGTCCGAAGGACGCTGTGCGTATGAATGTATGATTGATTGAAAAGCATAAAAATCTCCTTCTTCCATACAATCATTCTATCAATGTTTATATTAATTTTATTTCAATATATCTTGACCCTGTGTAATAAAAAAATTACACTGGACGGCATAAAAAACAAGGATTTAGCCGACAATACTATATAGTCCCGCTACACAATAGGTGTAGTGGGACGTTGTGTGCCATTGAAAAAAAACGTCAAAATATGAACTCAATTTTTAAATATATAATCACTGAGACAGTAAAACGCAGACTTAAAAAGAAAAAAAAACAATCAGCGCAATTTGAGAAGGCACTAAAAAACACAAAAGTTGAATTTACTCATATAATTCACGATAGCTTCTTTATTGTATTAGGAGTGTTATCAGCAGGTTTTGGATTAAAAGGATTTTTACTGCCAAACTTGTTTCTTGATGGAGGTGTAACAGGAATTGCACTTATTATAACCGAATTGACCGAAATACCATTGTCAATATTATTAGTTGCAATAAACCTGCCCTTCATAATTTTAGCATTTTCTACAATCAGCAGACAATTTGCTTTGAGAAGCATTATTGCAATTTTATTACTTGCTATTACAGTTCATTTTATACCGTTTCCAATTATTACTAATGACAAATTACTGATTGCAGTTTTTGGTGGTTTCTTTTTAGGATTGGGAATTGGATTAGCAATTCGAGGTGGTTCTGTTATTGATGGAACAGAAGTGTTAGCAATTTTTGCAAGCAAGAAAACTTCATTAACAATTGGAGACATAATTTTGATATTTAATGTTCTTATTTTTTTGGTTGCAGCATATGTGTTTACGATTGAAATTTCCTTATATGCAATGTTGACATATTTAGCAGCATCAAAAACTGTTGATTTTGCTGTATCAGGAATAGAAGAACATGTAGGTGTAACAATTATATCAGATAAAAATGAAGAAATTAGATTGGCTATAATTGAGAAACTAGGAAGAGGGTGTACCATTTATTTTGGCAAAAGAGGTCAATCATTGAAGCAAATAGAAATTGTTTATACATTAATAACAAGGTTGGAATTGGCAAAACTACACACAGAGATAGATAAAATAGATAAAGATGCATTTATAGTGATGCATAGTATAAAAGATGCAAAGGTGGCATGATAAAAAAAAGACAATCTTATGACTAATCTTGATTTATTAAAAAAAGAATTTCAAAACTCAAAAATTGAGTTTGGTAGTGAAATATTTGAGAATTTATCGACAAAGACTGATGATGGGAAAATATTTCCGCCTTATGTACCATTTATTGGACAAAATTATAATGAATTTGGAATATTAGTTTATTTTACTGCTCAAAACATTAAATACAATAATTTCAGAAACTCTTATCAAGAGAATTATTTAAAACTAACTGAAAGACTTTATTATTTTGACAATTTCAGTAAAAAGTATCTTGAAAATAAAATGTCATTTGAAAATATAGCCATTAATCCGTATCAAACAGGAATGGTCGCAGCGTTGTTAGGTGTATTTATTTATGCAAAATTACTATTATTCCAAAATCCCTTTGGATTTTTATTAATCTGCTATCAAATATAGTAAT
>CAZXJG010000354.1:0-2011 GCA_964640985.1 uncultured Melioribacteraceae bacterium
ATAAATTAATATTAAAATAGTTTTGTGCTTTAAGTTTTTTGTTACTTCAAGTATTGTAGAAATTTCTTTTACCGTTAAAACTGTGGGCAATGTTGATGGTTTTCTGAATTTAATATTTAGTATTTTGGGAATACTTTTTTTTAATACTTTTAAGTAAAAAAATTTTATTGAAGCAATTACAAGTGTCATAGATGAAAACGAATATTTTCGTTTTGTTTTACAAAAGTAGAGATAATCGTTAATTGCTTCGTCGGTTATTTGTTCCAATTTAGAGATGGCAATCCACTCCAAAAATAAATTAAGAGCCGAATAATAACTTTTGATAGTTTGTTCGGAATAGTTCTCAATTTTTAATTGTTTGTAATATTTATCTAAAATATCTTGCTTCTTCATATATTAAAATGTAGTTTACGTAATAAATGAATATAAATTTAACATATAGTCTCGATAAACGCAATACGTTTATTGAGACGTTATGTGCAATGTTTTTACAGTATTATTTTTACATAAAAGAAAATATTTTTAACTTTAAGCGTGACAGGACTCTAAATAAATATAAATTAATTTAATCCAAAAGGAAACTATTATGACTAAAATTAAAATCGCAATTGCAGGAGTTGGAAACTGTGCAAGTTCTCTTATTCAAGGTATTTATTACTATAGTAATAAAACGTCGGAAGAAATTATCGGTTTAATGCACTGGGATATTGGTGGTTATACTCCTGGCGATATTGAAATTGTAGCGGCATTTGATATTGATAAACGAAAAGTAGGTATAGATGTTAATGATGCTATTTTTTCCAAGCCAAACTGTACTGCTGTTTTTTGCCATGATGTTCCAAATTCCGGGGTAAAAGTTCATATGGGAAAAGTATTGGATGGCTTTTCCGAGCATATGAAGAATTATGATGATAATAGAACTTTTGTTCTTGCAAAGGAAACCGAACATACACAGGAAGAGATAATAAATATACTAAGGGAAACAGGAGCAGAAATACTTTTGAACTATCTACCCGTTGGCTCGGAAGAGGCTGCCAGGTTTTATGCAAATTGTGCTTTGGAAGCAGGGGTTGCATTTATTAATAATATTCCTGTTTTTATTGCCAGTAACCCTGAGTGGGCTGAGAAATTTAAAGAAAAAAATTTACCGATTATCGGCGATGACATTAAAGCACAATTGGGTGCCACAATTACTCACAGGGTATTAACAGATTTGTTTGTAAAACGCGGTGTAAAATTAGAGCGCACTTACCAATTAAATACGGGCGGAAACACTGATTTTTTGAATATGCTTAATAAATTCAGGCTTGCCTCAAAGAAAGAATCTAAAACAGAGGCAGTTCAATCAGTAATGAGACAAAGACTGGAGGATGATGATATACATATTGGCCCGAGCGATTATGTACCATGGCAGAATGATAATAAAATTTGCTTCATCCGAATGGAAGGGAAACTTTTTGGAAACATACCCATGAATCTTGAGTTAAGACTTTCCGTAGAAGATTCTCCTAATTCTGCCGGTGTTGTAATTGATGCTATTCGTTGTACTAAATTAGCTTTGGAACGCAAACAAGGAGGTCTTCTTATTGCTCCGTCAGCTTATTTCTGCAAACATCCGCCACAGCAGTTTACCGATGACAAGGCGTATGAAATGACAGAAGACTTTATTAAAGGAATATCAAGCGAAAAGGGTGGGAAGAGAAGCGCAAAATAATTATATAAAATCACTTAGAGGTATTTATGAAATGTTTGATTATTGCAGCAGGAAAAGGAACCCGCCTTAGAAGAAAAGATAAAGTTAAGCCACTTGTTCCTATTCTTGGAGTTCCTTTGATAGAACGAGTTATTCGTACTGCCATGGAAGGAGGTGCGGATGATTTTTATGTTGTTTTAGGCTATGAGGCTAAAAAGATTGAAACATTTCTAAATGAACTAAATCAAATTCTGAATATTCCTATTACTACAATACAAAATGATGACTGGGAAAAGGAAAACGGATATTCTGTTTTAA
>CAZXJG010000355.1:0-1998 GCA_964640985.1 uncultured Melioribacteraceae bacterium
GGACATCTATTTTGATATCGCCTGTGGGTGATTGGTAGATAAGGATTTGGGAGTTATTTTTCACTGTGAGCCCCCATTAAAGTTACAATCATCAATAGATTGTAATTCATAGGAGATTGTTTCTCTATCAAAAAGAACTATTTTTTTGTCTTTGAAATATTTTGTAGCTTTTTTATAATCCATTTTCTTACTTGTGTCCTTACTGGAGATATAAATTGTATTCACTTCAGAGCTATTAATTTGTTTATAAATATGACTGTCATTATCCGACAATGAACAGCCGATAATAACCATTGACCCTGAAAGTTCAGCTAATTTATTGTAAGATTTTTTTAAATATTCACTTTTATTTATCTCATCAATTTTATTTTCAGCCTGAACAATACAGATAATATCTCTTTCTTCACTATTTATTATTTCTTCGAGCCGGTCATAAAGTGCTTTATCAGATGATTGCGTAATTTTCTTTTCTTTTTTCCCGTCTCGATAAATATGAAATGCACCATGGAGAAAAAATAAATTCTGAGTTTCTTTTTTAGCATTAAAAATAAATTCTTTAGTATCACCAAATAAACTTAATTGACTTCCATCGTCTACTTTTTCGAGCAGTTTATATTTTTTCTCTTCTTCTAAAATAGACTTTACAACTCTTTCAATATCTGAAGATTTCCAACTCTCATTTTGACTTTTAGAATAAGCTTTAATTTCAGTCACAAAATGAGTTTTCGTTAATTCACTCATTGACTTAGATACAGAATTTGAATCATCTCCTGTATTTATATTTAAGGTTCCATTTTGCCTTGCTTCTTTAATTTCTGTATAAATATTATTCTGAACATCATTCATGTCTTCTTCTATAAACTTTAATGTGGGTTGAATCGCAATAGTTGTTTCATCATTTGTATCACTTGGCTTGAAATTTAAAAGAAGAAGATAAAGAAATGAGTCATAGTTTAGAGTGAAATAATTGTTAAAATTTTTTAAAAGAATATATATACCCTCATTCTTTTCTGCATATATATTCTTTATTTCATCTTTTACTATTCCATGGGTTGCTTTCATAAAGTCATATTTGACCTTATTATTGATATATTTTTTTAAAAAAGTATTTTCGCTTTTAATATCAGTAGATAGTTTTCCAATGAAATTTTCTAAATCGTAATTACTTTCATCAATAATTTTCCGCGCATCTTTATATATTCCATGGTCATTTTCGGTCATTTTTTGAAATATGGACTTATAGCTTGTATCTATACCAAGTCCTTGATTAAACCCATTTCCAAGCAATAAATGACATTCTTGTCTTTCTGATTTTTTAAGAATATCTTTATATTTTAGCAGTGTTATTTCTTCTTGTTTCATAATTGTTAATTATTAACCTTTTGCCATTTATTGAAAGAAGCAGTTCTTTAAGCACTTCCAACTTTTTGGTTTGCTCTTTTTGCATTTCAGTTCTGGCGGTAATTTTTGCATTCATTTCTTGAAATTTTCTAAGGATTTGGCAATGAGGTTCAATTACTTGATATGTTGAGAACTCTGGTACAGTCAATTGCCCTTGTGCAGATGCCTCATTGTTGTACCTGAATTTCTTAATGCTTTCATATAGGAAGTTTAACAGATATTTATTACGCGGTGTAACCACAATCAATCTGATAATAGGGAAGAAGGGCTTTGTTCTTAGTACAGTATAGCCGATGATGGCTCCTCTTGCAGAAATAGTGATGCTTTTCTCAAACACCTTTGGTTTTGTCGTGTACCCATATAACCCTTCGTTAATTGTGGTGTTAGACAGAATTGGCACATTGTATTTATCTGTTTTATTTGACGAGAATGTTTTTGGCTTGTCTCCTCCAGCGCTAATTTTCGCGAATTGCCCTAATTTTTTATTCTGCCACCCCTCCGGAATCTCCTTTCCCAGTTCATCATTCCAAACCATCCGGCCGCCGCTGGACTTATAGCCAAATCCCCTCCTCTGGAGGGGTGTCCGCAGGACGGGGT
>CAZXJG010000356.1:0-1996 GCA_964640985.1 uncultured Melioribacteraceae bacterium
AATCCTACTGTTGATGCAGATGTTTCAGGTATAAGTTCAGTAAATAAAATGTGATTTTAATTGTTGTGTGAGTAAAAAAAGGAAAGCTTGGCAAATATAACTTTTTATTGCCAAGCTTTTTTCCTTACATAACATATAGGGGTGTCTGTTCTTAATTGATTATCGTTGAAATTTTTGAAAAGTTTAGCAAAACTTGTTATCTTCTTAAAATTTTGTTATTTAGGGGGCGAAATAAAATAAGTTATCGAATTACAATTTCTAAAGTGTTTAAGGAGTGGAATAATAAGTTGTAAATCTATTATATATAGATTACCCTTAGGGAATTATTTTTCAAATAAAAAGGTATAAAAATTGAATACAGAACAAATTAGCATAATAATGGGAAGTGATTCCGATCTTCCCGTAGTGGAAAAAGCTTTTGAAGTTTTAAAGGAATTTAATGTAAAATTTGAGGTGAAAATTCTTTCGGCTCATAGAACACCAAAGCAACTCACGGATTATGTCGGTTCATTAAAAGAAAGGGGAATTAAAGTTGTTATTGCAGCGGCCGGTGGGGCTGCACATCTTCCGGGAGTAATAGCTTCATACACAATTCTGCCTGTAATCGGGGTACCGATTAAAAGTAAATCTCTCGGTGGACTAGACTCACTTTTTTCGATTGTGCAAATGCCAAGCGGAGTTCCGGTTGCTACGGTTTCTATTGACGGTGCGAAAAATGCCGCATTGTTGGCTTTACAAATTATCGCTTTGAATGATGATAAATTGAGCGAATTATTTATTAATTATAAAAACAAAATGTCGGATGAAGTGATTAAAAAAAATGAAAAATTAGATCATTTATTCTGATTTTTTGTCCTTTCTCTCAAATTTAATAAATTCATACTGTTACCTTAAAGCATTTCGAAAACACTTTTGGACTTAATTGTAAACATTTAAAAAATTCTTTCGAAGATATATTTGTAAATATTGAAAATATTTTACAACAATTCTTAGAAGGGAATGGAAAATGTTTAAAAAATTGAAGGGGAAAATATTATTCAGTTATGGAATATTTGTTTTTTTTATAGCACTTATTGTTGTAACTACATTTATGTCAATACAATCGCAAAAAGAAACGGCAAGATATATAAACCTTGCCGGGAAATTAAGACTGGTTTCACAAGAATTATCGAAAGAAGCGTTGAATGTGGTTGCTGGAAAGGAAGATGCATCTGCTCTAAAATCATCACAATTACTTTATGATAAAATTTTAAATGGATTATTGAATGGAGATAAACAATTAGGGTTACAGCCGACAAAAAATGAGAAGATAGTAGCACAATTAAACATAGTAAATGGTTTATGGAGACCGTTTAAGGCTCATTTAGAAAAAATAATTAATAGTAGTACTAATTCAAACTCATTAAGATTTATTATGAATAATCATTTGGGTTTGCTGAAAAAGATGGATAAAATTGTTTCAATGTACGAAGCCGAATCGAATGCAAGTGTTTCTTCTTTAAAGAATTGGCAAATAATATTTTTGATTTTAGCGGTAATTGTTTTTTTAGGCGTATATGTTTTTAGTAATAAAAAAGTAATTGCCCCTATTGTTACATTGGAAAAAGCGGCTACTCAAGTAGCTCAAGGTAATGTGAAGGTAAAAGTTAAAATAGATACGAACGATGAAATAGCTCAGCTCGGAGATTCGTTTAATATAATGGTAAAAACAATTAGAGAATCTGAGGAAAAACTTAAAGCTGAGAAAGAAGATGTGGAAAGAAAGGATGAAGAAGCCATAAGAGAATCGGAAGGGCAGAAAGAATACTTAAATAAAAATGTTGAAATAATTCTAACGGAAATGGACAAATTTGCTAAAGGCGATTTAACGGTAAGTGTAAGCAAAGAAAAAGACGATACTATCGGGAAATTATTTGATGGATTTAATAAAGTAGTAACAAATATAAGTGATGTAATTATCCACGTAATTGAATCGGTACAAGCTACGGCGAGTGCT
>CAZXJG010000357.1:0-1990 GCA_964640985.1 uncultured Melioribacteraceae bacterium
TAATTTTTAATAAATAGAGGATACCAAAATGAAATGGACAATAAAAAACAAAATGTATCTTGCCTTTGGAATTATAACATTAATAATTATCGGATTTTCAATTAATATAATAATTTCATTAAAATCATCGTCAAATGATTTAAATAATATGAAAAATATTTCCTTGAAAACAAATATAGCAGAACAATTGCGTTACGATATTACTCGTTTATGGCAATCTATGAATAGAGCTGCATTAACAAAAGACAAACAGGATATTGAGAGTAGCGCAAAACCGCTTTATGAAAAAGCGGTATCTCTAATCGATAAACTTGAAAATATTGATGCGGAATCACGTTCACAATTAAAAATACTACGTAAGAAAGTCGATACACTCTATAATACCGGTAATTCTATGTTTAATGCATTCCAAATAAGTCAGGCAAATGGAATAAGTCTTATGAAAAACTTCGATATTGCATCGAAAGATGTTATTGCGGAAGTAGAAGATTTTGTCAACAAAAAGAATATCCTGAACAAAGCAGGTATGAATGAAGTTTTGTCGATTAATAAAAATACTTCATCATCTACAATAATAATTGCAATTATTGCCGTTTTACTTGCAGTTGGGATTTCTTTTAAATTTACAAAAGCATTAACAAGTGGAATAAAGCGACTTATTGACGGGACAAAAGAATTTGCAAATGGAAATTCCAATGTGAAAATAGAAGTTGCATCAAAAGATGAATTAGGAGAATTATCGGTATCGTTTAATGATATGATAAAGAATATCAACAAAGCTAATGAAGAATTACTGGCAGAGAAAGCCGACGTTGAAAGAAAAGTTGAAGAAGCTGTAAGAGAATCGGAAGAACAAAAAGATTATTTGAATAAATCAGTTGATACAATGATAGTTGAGATGACCAAGTTTTCAGAAGGGGATCTTACAATTTCATTAAAAAAAGAAAGAGATGATGCAATCGGTAAATTGTACGATAGTTTTAATATAGCTGTAAAAAGCATAAGAGCTATGACATTACGGATAATTGAAGCGGCACAATCAATAGCGAGCGCTACTACTCAAATTTCTTCGAGTGCCGAAGAAATGGCGGCAGGTTCTCAAGAACAAAGTTCGCAAGCTACCGAAATTGCAAGTGCAATAGAGCAAATGACGGCAACAATAATAGAGACGACAAAAAATGCAGGTACTGCGGCTGATCTTACTAAAGAATCTAGTAAAATCGCACAATCGGGAGGTCAAAAAGTTAACGAAGCAATTAACGGTATAAAAGGAATTGCAAAAGTAGTTAAAGAATCTTCCGTTTCCGTTAGTGAATTAGGAACGAATACGGACAAAATAAGCAATATAATTCAAGTAATAGATGAAATAGCAGACCAGACAAATTTGCTGGCATTAAATGCCGCCATAGAAGCAGCACGGGCAGGGGAAGAAGGTCGCGGCTTTGCTGTTGTAGCAGATGAAGTTAGGAAATTAGCCGAACGTACTACGAAAGCAACAAAAGAAATAGCCGGAATGATCAAACAAATACAAAATGGTATGAATGAAGTAGTAAAACAAACTAAAGAAGCAATAAACGAAACCGACGGCGGTATAGAATTGGCGGAAAAAGCAGGGAATGAATTGGAAAAAATTATTGGAACCTCACAAAGTGTTTCAGATGCAGTTGATCAAGTGGCAACTGCAGGTGAAGAACAATCAGCTACGGCGGAGCAAATAAGCAAAAATATTGAGCAAATTAGTAATGTTACTCACGAATCTGCTGTCGGTGTACAACAAATTGCTAAAGCCGCAGAAGATTTGAACAGACTTACGGAAAATTTAGAACAAATGACGCAAAGGTTTAAAGTTGAAATAAATGAAGTGGATAAATCTTCGTTAAAGGTTGCAAGTAATGGAACTATTTATACATCATAAATAATTTTATTACTTGTAACATCATGTAAAATTAAATAATACGCTCTAAATAAAAATTATTTTTCATCGATAATT
>CAZXJG010000358.1:0-1987 GCA_964640985.1 uncultured Melioribacteraceae bacterium
AATTTTTGATGCAATAGAAAACAAAGAAATTAAGCCAAAGCAACACATTTTTTATGATGGGCAAATCTTTGATGCATATCTTTTTGTAAGTGATATTGTCAAAAGTGCAAAAAAATCTATAGTTTTAATAGATAACTACATCGATGAAAGTGTGATGATATTATTTTCAAAAAGAGAGAATAGGGTTAAAACCACATTTTATACAAAAAACATAACTAAACAGTTAAAATTAGACTTACAAAAATATAACAAACAATACCCCAAAATAGAAATCAAAAAATTCGATTTATCTCATGATAGATTTTTGATAGTAGATAGTAAAGAAGTTTATCATATAGGAGCAAGTTTAAAAGACTTAGGCAAAAAGTGGTTTGCAGTTTCAAAGATGGATATATACTCTTTGGAGATTATAGAGAAATTAAAGTGAATATGAGAAAAATTTGCATATTTACCGGAACAAGAGCCGGGTACGGTTTACTTAAGCCACTGATTGACGAGCTTAAACCGGATTTACTTGTAGGTTTGGGTGATAGATTTAGTTGTCTGCTGTTGTGAGTGCCGCGATGGTCAAAGCTATTAGAAATGTTGAAAAATCTCTTGGTAGCGGAATTAAAAAACCTTCCCGTTCGGAAGCAAAGAATATGCCGATAGCACGAAAAAGTATTGCAGCAATAAAACCAATTAATAAAGGCGAATTATTTACAAATGAGAATATTGGGATTAAAAGACCGGGTAATGGAATATCCCCAATGAGTTGGTATGATATGATTGGGACAATTGCCAATAAAGATTATAAAGAGGATGAAATTATATGATCAATATTGTTAAATTGGAAAACATACAAGAATAGATTTTTGAGATTAAAGATGGTTGGGAATTATTGAAGACGAAAATTTCGACTTCGGATAAAAAAGAAATGGTTAAACAAAAGAGGTGGTCGAAAATTTTGACCACTTCAAAAAGTTAAAATATTCACCTTTTTTACTAAAAGCCTTTACGGAAAAAGGATTATACATGTTGGCAACCATTCTTAAAAGTGAAAAATAAAATGCGGTTAAAAGAAGAAGACATTAAAGCTATAAAAAGAATTACCAAAGTATGTTTCGGTGTTAATGCTCAAACCTATCTTTTCGGCTCTCGTGCTGATAACAAGAAAAAAGGAGGCGACATTGATTTATACATTGAGACTGATATGAAAGAAAATGTCTTTGAGCAAAAATTAAAGATGATAAGAATGCTTCATTCTGTAATAGGGGAGCAGAAAATTGATATAGTAATAAATAATTATACTATTGATAAATTTATATACCAGGTTGCCAAAGGTGAGGGTGTACCACTATGAAAAAGGATGTTTACATTTTAAAATCTGTAATTGAAGAGTGCAAAAAGCATTTAAAAAGAATGAATTACGCCTATAACAAAATGCTGCCTTTATTCCAATCTACCGAAAGGCAAATACTTAAATTAAATGATGATGAAATAACTCTTATTGATCAAATGATTTATAGATTTACAAAACTCCAGGATGGAATAGGACAAAAGCTATTTAAAGCTGTTTTGATTTTTTTAGGTGAAGAAGTATCAAAAAGTCTAAACATATTATTAAGAAAAAATAATTATAATTGACACCATTGGTTATATAGATTTGTAAGCACCTACATTGAAAGTAAAATTAATACTGATGTTGAACGAATGACAAAAATATTAACTGTAACAGCTCAAATGCCCGAAGCACAACTCTCCGTAGATGTTGTTTACCCTGTGAAATAAACATTAGTAAGATTGTAATATTAAGTATTCTATTTCACGGGGTAAACCCGGTGAAATAAAATCTCTGAATTCATAGAATTTATGAGTAATTAAGATATTTTCATTACATTTCACAATCTTTTTTGTAAGTATTTCATGGGGTAAACCCTGTGAAATAATCATTTGTTGGTGCAAGACCTAATTTTATTGGCATAGCCATCCCTTCGGGAGAAAATTG
>CAZXJG010000359.1:0-1965 GCA_964640985.1 uncultured Melioribacteraceae bacterium
TGGCCACAATTCAAATACAATTCAATTTTATCCGTCAGGTACGCATTATTGTGATGAGCCTTAAATATAAGCATTTGATGAACCCAAGTACGGGATATTGTGATGAACCAAAAGTAAATATGCACCAAACGTAATTCCATTGTCTCTAATTGCATCAAGTTTCTTTAAAAAGCGAACAGGATTTTCTTCAATTGATATATCATTTTTCTTTTCAATACGCCGGATGAACGATTTTTTCTTTTTTAAGGGAAATATTATCAATTATACGATTCTGATCACCCACACTCAAATTCGAACCGGAGGGTAGGCAAAGGCCATTTTCAAACAACATGCCGCCGCCGGAAGTTGTGATAATTTTATAACCATTAAATGAGAGAATTAAGAAACGTGAACGACTTAAATGATTTCATTGGAGAGTAACCATTTCCAAACGGGGATTACCTTAATTGTTAGATCATTAAAAAGTATTTCTTTTTCATTCTCATAGGTAATTAATAATAGATTTTCTGCCTTTAATTCTGATTGTGCTTTTTTGAAAGATAATAATTCTCTATTCTGCGTTTCAATATCCGTTATATCATAACAGACTTGGATTAATATATCTTTTTCAGGAATATAAAAATCAACTTCTTTTGCTCTCTTGTAAAAATATATTTCATTAAAACTTCTTTTAAGATGTAAGAAAACTAAATTTTCTAAAAGTTTTGTATCTTGTTTATGTATAAATAACGATAATAAACCATTATCAATAAAATAATATTTTTTAATCGTTTCCCTATCCACAAATTTGTTTACATAATTCAAAACTGGAAATAGTAAATAAGAATCGTTTAAATACATTAAATAATCAAAAATGGTTGTGGTACCAACTGGATATCCAACAGATTTTATCAGATTCTTTATCCGCGTGACTGATGTTTCATTATTGACACTTTCAGCCATTTTTTTTACTAAAACATGCAATGCTTTATCATTTTTTATATTATTTCTAACAATAATATCACTATAAAATAATTTTTGAAACAGATTGGAAAGGTAGGCGCGTTTATCAGAATATTTTAAGACTTCCGGGAAACCACCATAGGTAAAATATTCATTGAATAATTGTTTTACTCGCAATTTATTCTGAGCAAATAAGGTGGCTGAGTTCATTTTTATATCATGAAATGATAAATACTCTGTAAAGGATAAAGGGAAGATTTCTGTCGTTAAAAAACGACCCCCCAGCGTGGTGGCAATTTCTTTACTTAACATTTGAGCATTACTACCCGTGATAAATACCTGATAGTCGGTATCCACCAAACGGCGAACAAATTTTTCCCAATATTTTATATTTTGAATTTCATCAAGAAATAAAACTGGTTTTTCCGGATATAATTCATGATATGAATCTAAAATTAATTGAAAATCTGTATGCTTAAATTCGATGAGCCTATCATCTTCGAAATTGATAAATAATACACGCACACCATTATTATTGAAATGTTTTTGAATATATTGGTATAACACATAGGTTTTACCAGAACGACGAGTACCAACAATAACATGGCTCCCATTTTTATCTAATTCAATTTTTCTTCTATGAAGCCTTAATGATGGAATCATTTCCTGGTTAAAAATGATGATATCTTTTAGAACATCTTTTAACATATCTCTGTCCTGCGCATAGGATGAATATAGCGACAATTTGTCTTGCGTGCAAGACAACCCGTAGCCAGTGTATAACAGTAATACCGAAATTTAATGCAACAGCTTGACCAACACCCAAATAGATTGCCTCCATTCGTATTTGCAAAGGCAACAATTGTTTCGATGACTTCCTTACCAAAAGAAGATTTAAACTCCTGAATTTCATTTTCTCCTTGAGAAATTTTACTTAATATTTCTTCAGAGATCATTTTTTTATTTTTACCTAAATTGAGCGATTCTTTCTTGAGTATGGATAATAAGCACAAAACCTATTGG
>CAZXJG010000360.1:0-1940 GCA_964640985.1 uncultured Melioribacteraceae bacterium
GCTTCTGTGAAGACGTTTATTGTGCAGTGGTCTCTTAAAATGTATATTGTGCGTTTGACCCCATTATTTTCATCTTATTTCCTTAAGCTCTACTTCAAAAAAGCCTCTTATTTCTTTTAAACTTATATTTTCAATAGGCTCCAAATATTGAATGCTTTCATCTTCAATATCATCGATATACAAAAGCGCCATAGAAAATAATTTAAAATTTATCCCATCCATTACCAATTTTGAACGTTCAAATACTTCTTTTATTCCCAATACCTTTATTAAAAAATACAGATCATAATAATCTCTGTATTTCGCTCTTAAAAATAGAGTATGCGTTTTCATTCCTGCTATTATTCCAATGGGTGCAACGTTGAAGTTATTGATTTTTTGAGGCTTTAGAAATTCCCATTTAGAATTAAAAAAAGTAACTTTCACTTTGTTAATTAAAACATCGATCTGTTCTTCTGAGATATTTATTATCTCTTTTTGCCCAAAATCTTGAATAATCTTAAAAATCTTTTCTTTGCTAAAACTGTCTTCATAGGTAAAAAAATCCAAATCCTCACTTTGCCTGTGATTTAGATATAAGCTGAGAGCACTGCCTCCCACCAATACAAAATTTTGCAGATAATCTATATTAACCAATCTATCCAAAACTTTTTTTGTATTAGGAAGCAAACTTTCTAAATTCATTTATACTCTTTAAATCTCTTATCTCAATATCCAAATCTAAAAACACCCTTGCTACTAATAGATTTAATTTTATAAATCTTTTATCTTTTTTGACTTTTTTTTCCCAAACTTTTTTAACCTTTCTTTTTCCGAACAAATCGAATACATCTTTGATGTCCCAAAAATCACCATATTTCAAAACATACTCGATAAACACATTTTCATGAAAATCTTTATATTGTATTTTCTTGTCAAAACTCCAAAAAATCCCTTTCTCTTTCAAATCGTTAAAAATCTTTTCTTTTTTATTAAAAATCTTTTTGATTTTGGAGATCGAAGGAATTGAAAGATGCAGAAATTCAGCAATTTCAGCTTGATTGTATCCTTCCTTCAGCGCTTCAATAATTCCTGCTTCTTTATTGTAGTTTTTAAAGAAATAGCTCAACTCTTTTTTTTCTGCTTTTGTTGCTTTCTTCTCGTCTATTTTCAATCTTGTATCATATATTTTGTTTATATTCTCTGTATCTTTTTCCGTAATCTCTTTAAAATCCATTTTGTCTATTAATTCATAATTCAAGCATTTTAAGTTTACCAATTTAGTGCTCATAGCATAAGAATACTCACCGATTTTTTTGCTGATTCTCGATTTAACAGGATTGAATTCAATATATTTAATTAAGCTTGTTAAATAGCTTGCATCATACACATACCATGATTTAAATCTGCCCTGCCAAAGATGCCCTACTCTTTTCTGTTTTTTATTAAAATAAACAGCATATTTTAGATTTATATGTTTCATTATTTGAGAAAGATTTTCACGGTTGGTTTTTAGAAGCAAATGATAATGATTATTCATCAAACAGAAGGAAAAAACCTCAAAATCAAAAATCTTAGCGTATTCATCTATTATTTCCAAAAATTTATAAAAATCCTTCCTTTCTGAAAATATCTCTCTTTTTTCCACGCCTCTGTTAATAATATGATAAAAACCAACGAGATTTATTCTTTCTTTTCGAGTCATTACCACCCCTTTTGAAGAATCTGATAAAGTATAACATATAAATAGTAAAAAGTGAAGTCCTGACCCGTTGCATAACTATCAACTATCAACTATTGTATATTGAACAGGAGAAATGGAAGAAGAAAGAGAATGAACGTGAAAGGTGAAACACCATAGCGTGTCTCACCTTTGCATAAAATCATACTCTGTGCTAATAACTACAAGAAGGAGGCTGTTGAATGAAGAAGCTTTATTTGCCAATTATAGTTGAGCAAGA
>CAZXJG010000361.1:0-1929 GCA_964640985.1 uncultured Melioribacteraceae bacterium
TAACGGCGTGGCTTTTCATTTAGCTTGTCCCGATGTTTTTTATCGGGGGTCGGATGGCAAAGCTGGTTATATGCTTAATTAGATTTATGCAGAATTTCTTAACTCGTTATCAATTCTTTCTTTCAAGATTATTTTAATTAGAGATTGATACGGAACATCTCTTTTATGTGCAATTACTTTGATGTCGTTTAGTAAAAACTCGGGAAGTCTTAACGAGATGGTTTTTGTAAAAGGTTTTAGCTTAGGGAAGGAAGTTAATTTTGACTTATTCCAGTCAATGAAATCAGAAGAATCATTTTTTGCCCAAAATTCTTTTTCTTCTTCGTTCTTAAATTTCGGTATGTTTTTTAATTTCTTCATTGTATACTTTTCTTTCCTTTCTTGTCATATCTCTTGCAGAAATAATTCGAATAAATTTCTTTCTAATAGTAAAAACAATAAACAATTTTCTATCTAATTCAGTACGACCTAAAACAAACCATCTTTTTTCTTTTTGAGAATGTTTTAAATCATCGGCAACAATTAAAGGTTTATTAAAGAAAACTTGTTCACATTCACTACTAGTAGAGCGATTCCTAAATAACATATCAGTTTTTTGAAAATTTGGGTTGTAAAGAAATTTCATCTAATTTATATTTCCATTTGAAAACCACCGGCATCTCATTGATTTCTTTTACATATTTTTCTATTCGTTCTTTTAATTCTTGTTTTGAATTTACTCGAATACCTCGCAAAAAAGAGCGTGTCATTTTACTAAAAAATGTTTCAATCATATTTAACCAGGATCCATGTGTCGGAGTAAAGATAAATTCAAATCTGTTTGGAACTGTTTTCAAATATCGTTGTGTTTCCCTTGAAATATGAGCCGAATGGTTATCTAAAATCATCTTTATTTTTATGTGATTTGGGTAGAACGTATCCAAGTATTTGAGATGATCAATGAATTCTTTACTACGATGCCGATCTTGAACTTGACCGTGTACTTGTCCATTCAACAGATTAATCGAAGCTAAAAAGGAAACCGTCTCAAATCGTTTGTATTCGTAATCCCGACAAATGGAAGAGTGTTTCCCTGAAACAGGATGTAAATCCGGCGCTCTATTTTTTATCGCTTGAATGCCTGGTTTTTCATCATAGGAAAGAATGGCTATCGTTTGCTTATGATTGTCTTCTAAATTAGATTTTAATAATTCAACTTCTTTGTAAACGTGTAATACTTGTATCATTTTGATATCGAATGCCGGATCGCGTCGTTCTAAATAATAGTTAATTTTATGTGGGCGTATCTCGGCTTTCGATAATATTTTTGAAACCGTTCCTCTTGCCAATTCTGATAATGACAAGTGTCCCGCCTCCTTACAATGAGAGCGAATGTATTTAGCCAAGCTATCCATTGTCCATAGTTCTGAAGCGTAGCCCAGTTCTTTGGGCTTTTGACAAGCAATAGATTGAACCCATACTTTAGCTTCCGGTGGAATTCTTGGCGGTTTACCTTGGCGAGGTAAATCACCTAACGATGAAATCGCACCAACTTGTAAGGCTCTGTCAATTGTACGTTCCACTTTGGGTCGATTGGTATCAAACTCTTTGGCAATGCTTGATACGGTTTTTCCGTAATAATATGCAAGTAGCATTTTCGCTCTTTCAACTCGTGATAACCCTTCAGTGCGAGAACGGCTGATTTTGTTCAACTCATCTAATTCCTTTGAGGAAAGTTGTAATTTGGGACGACTACTGACAAATGGCATTTGAGTTCCTCCTTCTTTTCAAAGTTATAAAGTTAGAACTCAATATACTAATAAATAATTTACATTGCAACGTTATATCGGAATCGCTCTACTATTACACTAACAATATAGTTATGTAACATAATGTTTTGAAAGTTTCTTGTATGCATCTCGTTTTGTAAACTTCCAGTTTATCTTTTTT
>CAZXJG010000362.1:0-1926 GCA_964640985.1 uncultured Melioribacteraceae bacterium
AACAGTTAATTAAAACGAGTAACATTTGTCTATGTAGTCATAAAGAGCAACATTTGCTTTTTTCATTAGTACATCTAATCTTATGTTATAGTGCTATAAAGAACGAGGTATAAAAAATGAAAAACAATCTAATCAAAATTGGTGAAGTACAAGCTCATTGGAACGTTTCCGGCACACGAATACTGAAATACTCTGTTGAAATGTATCACAAAGGTCTTAAAGAGCATAAACTCATATCTGCACCTGAAGATGATATCTTAGAGAATAAAGCCAACCTTCAAGCGGCAAAATGGATTGAAAAATGGGATAAACTTGAACAAAAACGTAAAATTTCAGAGCAAAGAGAAGCAAGCATTGAAGAAGCAAAAAAAAGGTCAGATGACGCCAAGAAAGATTTGGAAAAAATAGAAAATTTACTCACCCACACTCTTTCAATAGACGATACAGTAAATTGGGAGCTGTTAAAAAAGAAAAATAGCTTCCCGGAAAAGAAACCAATAAAACCGCAACGAGAATCATATAAGAAATATTCTGCACGGCCAGACAAAAATGCAGAAAAATTTATTCCATCCTTTACTTTCTTTGAAAAACTATTCAAATCAAAAAAAGAACTAAAAGTATTAGAATATGAAAAAAAGTATTCTGATGCTATTTCAGAATGGGAAAAAGAAAAACTATCAATTGATGAAATTAATGCCAAAATTGACAAGAAACATCAAGAGCAACTTAAAAAGCATGAAAAAGATGTTACTGAATGGAAAAAGCGAAAAGGGAATTTCGACAATCAACAAGCATTTTTTAATAAAAAAATTGATAATTTAAAACAATCCTATTTTAATAAAGACACTAATTCAATTATTGAATATTGTGAAATCGTATTAAATAATTCTGAATATCCCGATTCATTTCTAAAAAGCTTTGAACTCGAATACAATCCAGAAAACAAAATACTAATTGTTGAATATCAATTACCTCCATTGGATGCTTTCCCAAAATTAAAAGAAGTAAAATTTATCGCTACAAAAAAAGAACTAAGAGAATCATATATTTCAGGATCTCAGCTCAATAAAATGTTTGATGAGTCAATGTATAAAATTACACTAAGAACTATTCATGAATTATTTGAAGCTGATTCAGTTAATGCGATTGACGCTATATCTTTTAATGGCTGGGTAAAAGCAGTAAATAAAGCAACTGGGAAGGAAGAAAATAATTGTATTTTAACGATTCAAGTAAAAAAAGATGAGTTTTTAGAAATAGATTTATCTCGAATAGATCCAAAAATAAGTTTTAGAAGTTTAAAGGGAGTTGCAAGTAGTAAACTTAGTAGTCTGACGCCCGTACAGCCAATTTTACAACTAACTAAAACGGATAAAAGATTTGTTGACGGCTATGATGTAGTTGATACAGTAGATAATTCGACAAATCTTGCGGCAATGAATTGGGAAGATTTTGAAAATTTAATAAGAGAATTATTTGAAAAAGAATTTCAAACTAATGGCGGCGAAGTCAAAGTAACACAAGCCAGTAGAGACGGTGGGGTTGATGCTATCGCTTTTGATCCAGATCCAATTAGAGGAGGAAAAATTGTAATCCAAGCGAAAAGGTATACAAATACTGTTGGAGTAGCAGCAGTAAGAGATTTATACGGAACGGTTGTAAATGAGGGAGCAACAAAAGGTATTCTAGTTACTACCGCAAATTATGGCCCAGATGCATATCAGTTCGCAAAAGATAAACCTATAACGTTGTTAAGTGGCTCAAATTTATTACATTTACTTGAGGAGCATGGGTATCACGCAAAAATAAATTTAAGAGAGGCAAAAAAAATATTAGCAGAACAAGAACAAGAAAAAGCCAAGTAGAACACTATAACAAATCACTGCACTGGATTTTTACTCCGCTGCGCTCCGTAAAAACCAGTGA
>CAZXJG010000363.1:0-1919 GCA_964640985.1 uncultured Melioribacteraceae bacterium
TCAAAGCATTGAAAACAGTGCGCTTGAGAAATCTAAAGGGATTTTGTTACAATAGGAATTTACTATCTCAAAATTCAACTGCGTTCGCAGTTGTGCTTTTGTTTTTGATTTTCGGTCCCCGAACTTCGTTCGAGGCTATTATAAATTTGACTGCTTCGCAGTCAGACAGCAAAGTGCGAACCTGTTCCGAAGACGGAAGCACTTCAACTATGGACTAAAGAGACTGGCGAAAACCAATGGGGAACTGCCGAAGCAGCTAACAGAAGTGAATTCTTAGTTTATATCCTCACAGATAAATTTGTGGGTTCCCTCAATTAATTAATTTTAATATTTGACTTATTATGAGCTGTCCACTAAATTTTCTTATATTGTTTATTGTAATTTTGTTTGTTATTGGATATGCAAAATTAACTGTTTTGGAGGAATTACTTTTGCTTTTCTCCACTTTATTTTTTCCTTTTGTCGGACGTTACTGATTATTTCTAATAAACAATGATAAAACCATGTTAAAAAATCACAACTTAGTTGAAACGGAATTCGAAAAAATTCTGTTCGAAAAACGCCCTTGTTTGGACAAAAACGGTGAACCCGTAGAAGGTCTTTACAATAGCTGGATAATTTTAAATAACCCGAGACAATATAATTCTTATACAACTCAGGCGGTAAAAGAAATTATATTGGCATTCAGAGAAGCTTCAAATGACAGAAGCGTAGTTGCTGTTGTTTTTACAGCCGTTGGTGATAAAGCATTTTGTACCGGCGGAAATACAAAAGAATACGCTGAATATTATGCCGGTAATCCACAGGAATACAAACAATATATGCGGCTTTTTAATGATATGGTTTCTTCTATTTTAATGTGCGATAAGCCGGTTATAAACAGGGTTAACGGAATGAGAATTGGCGGAGGACAGGAAATCGGGATGGCTTGTGACTTTTCCGTCGCACAGGATCTTGCAAGGTTTGGTCAAGCCGGTCCGAAACATGGCAGCGCACCTGACGGCGGTTCTACAGATTTTCTTCCTCTATTTGTCGGAATAGAACGCTCGTTTTATTCATGCACTGTTTGCGACCCGTGGTCGGCGCACGAAGCTTTACACTACGGTTTACTTACGGAGATTGTGCCGGCATTAAAAGTCAACGGAGAGTTTATTCCCAATCCTATGGTAACAACAAATAAATGGGTAAACGAAAAAGGCGAAATTATTTACGGAACTCCGAAACAAGGCAAAGAAAAAGAAGAGGCAAAAAAATTACTGAAATCCGGAGAAATTGATTTGTCGTTACTCGATAATGCGGTTGAAAATCTCTGTACAAAACTAATGTATCTTATGCCGAATTGTTTAAGTAAAACAATAAACTCTATTAGAAAGAAAAAACTTGAACATTGGGATAAAAATAAAGAAAGTAACCGTGAGTGGCTTGCTCTAAATATGATGACCGAAGGTAAAGCCGGATTTAAAGCTTTCAATGAAGGACCTAAAGGTAATAGGGAAGTTGATTTCATAAAATTAAGAAAATTACTTGCCGAAGGTTACCCTTGGAATGATGATTTGTTAAATGAAATTTTACCCAAGTAAAGCAATGAAGAAAATTAAGGAAGAATACACGCATAACAATTCTGTTGCCCGCATAATACTTGACGACGGGAAAGCGAACGTATTAGACAACATTATGATGAACGAAATACTTTCGGTTTTGTCGTCATTTAAGGGAAAAGATGATCTTAAATTAATAACTTTTGAAGGCGCCGGGAAACATTTTTCCTTCGGTGCAAGTGTTGAAGAACATAAAAAAGAAAATGCCGCCTTAATGCTGAAAACATTTCACAGCATATTTTATTTGATACTTAATTTATCAATCCCCACTTTGGCTAAAATATCGGGACAATGCCTCGGAGGCGGATTGGAACTTGCTTT
>CAZXJG010000364.1:0-1912 GCA_964640985.1 uncultured Melioribacteraceae bacterium
CGAGTGGTGGTCCGCCAACAAAGGAACAGGTTGAAGAAATCCAATCCCTTCAGAGTCGGCTAACTATCGGAGGTAAGTGGGAAGCAATTCTTTTAGTTATTTCACTTGCTGGGATGGCATTCGGTAGACATATGTTTTAAGAGAGAGACTTCATTTTTCTTTGGCTTCAGAATCTTAATGTTGATAGATGAAGAGAGAATCCCTTTTTAAAATTGGATGAAATAAAAGGAGTTTTAACAAAAGTTCATAAACTCACCACATTTCAGCTGATATATAGCCAGTTTTACGTTTAAACTCGTTGTTTTATAGCCGGTAATGCAGGAAATGTAGTCAAATTTCCTAACACTGTGACGTGTTAGGCCAGTGCCAAAAAAGGTGGACACTAACTTTGAAATATTATTTCGTTTTATAAACAATCTTCAATCCTCTTTCTTCAAAAAAATAGTTTTAAATAAGGCGAAACCATTTGGAATATATTATTATACAGTGCTGTCCAAAATAAATTGAACTATCGGTAATTTTCTTCTAATAAACATTTTGCTCCGACGGATGATACCCGTTTTGGACAGATTATTCCACGTATTATAAAAACAATCCCCCCAACACTTACCATTTGAAAACCAATTGCCCCGGTTTGGGCGGTGGATCCCATGTTTCAAAGGGGTAATCCAGCCATAACTGCAGGTCATTTTTCACAAATAGGTTCATTTTTAGAAGTGCCAATAGATTTGACAGACTCCAATTATGTTTTGCAAGCTGTTTCAAGTACTTTAATACCATAATAGAAATCAATGCTGTCCAAATCTGTATGAGTACAGCATTGGGAGTGGTTCCAACGAATGTTTTTATTTTCGTCAGTTGCTTGAGGGTTTTAAAGAACGTTTCAATCTGCCACCGTTCTTTATAAAGTTCAGCAATGGTTTCTGCTGTCCAAGTTAATTGGTTGGTTAATATTTCAAGTGTTTTTTCATTTTTAGCGTCCCAGACAACAACCCTTCTTAATTTTTCAGGATATTTTACACCACTATTGAAGGGAGCTAAGGTTATCAATTCATCTATAATGATATGGTGAGCAGTATCCTTTAAAAGGGGTAATTCTTTTACTCGTTTGTATTTGATATTTTTCTTTAATCGAATCACAAAATTGACGTCATTATTGTGCCAAGTGTACAACATTGTAAAATCCAGATAGGCTCTATCCATGATCACCAGAGAATCCTGAGGAAGTTTGAGCTGTTGTGCCACACTTACATCAGACACGTTTCCTTCGGTCATATGCATAAATACCGGTAAGCAGCCATCATAGTCCAACAGCATATGCAATTTAATGGCTCCTTTCTTCTGCCTATATTTAGCCCAATCAAAAACGGATAAGCATAAAGAAATTACCGTGGCATCTAAAATGAATATCTTTTTGATCTTATTTTTGAATTTGATCCGTTGAAAGGAAACTTCTTTATTAAAGGAAGAAAGCAAGGCAAAATAGTAATCTTTAAACAGTCGCCAATCTCGATGGGCATTGATATAACTCAAAGAAGATTTACAAGGACCTTTTTCCAGCCCTAAATGGTTCAGGTTACCGGTTGCAGATCGAATACCATTACTAATTTCACGCAATGAGTTGGCTTTGGCTAAATGGCAGAATATCATAGATACCATGTGTGCCCAGCTGTTAATACCCTTGCTGTGTTTATCTGTCTGATACTTTGTTACAATCTTTTTAAAAGAATAGCGATCTAACTTTCGTATAATTTGTGCAAAAAGTGTTATATTCATGCAGTCCTTCCTTTTAGTTGTGCATTAGGAAAGATTAGCCCTGTCGCTTGTATCAATGACAGGGCTTTTTTTCGTTTTTATAAAACGTTTTGGACAGATGTGTTATTACAAAAATTATTACAAAAAGAATTGTGTC
>CAZXJG010000365.1:0-1885 GCA_964640985.1 uncultured Melioribacteraceae bacterium
CATATTAGTTTTTAAATAAGTCTAAATATTCACTTAAAACAAAAAATCTATTTCGAGAAAACCCTGTTATTTCTTTTAAAATCTTTAAATCAGTAAGTGCTTTTAAAAGACGGTTAGAACTATTAAAGCTAATTTCTAGCTCTTTTTCTACATTTTTAGTATTCACAATTGGATGCGAAAACATAAATAAAAGTAATCTTTGAGCATTTTTAGCACGAGTGCCAAGTGTCATTATTTTTTGGTCATATTTTTGCCGAAGAATTACTATTTTTTTAAATGTCTCAATTCCATCTTGTGCTGTTTCAATAACTCCATTTAAGAAAAATTTTACCCATTGTTCCAAATCATTGGTTTTTCTCACCATTGTCAATGAATCATAATAAGAGGCTCTATTTTTTTCAAAAAAAGCAGATAAATATAATGTTGGTTTCATTAAAATTTTAGAATCAACAAGTTGAAGCGTAATCAATAATCGCCCAATTCTACCATTACCATCTAAAAAAGGGTGAATGCTTTCAAATTGATAATGTGTAATAGCTGTTTTTATAAGAACCGGAACATTATTCTTTTTATTATGCCAAAATTTTTCTAATTCACTTAATAACTCAGGAACTTCATCTGGACTTGGTGGAATATAAAAAGCATCAGACAAAGAAGATCCACCAATCCAATTTTGACTTTTTCTAATTTCTCCCGGTGTTTTATGTTTTCCTCGTACACATGAAAGGAGTATTTTATGAGAACTTTTAAGCAAACGAATAGAAACTGGTAATTTTTTCAGCTCATCAATTGCAAAATTCATTGCTTTAATATAGTTTTGCACCTCACTCCAATCATCTCTTTTTTCAGGATCAATTTCTTCTTTTGGTAAAACAATTTCATCCATTCCGGTTTGAGTGCCTTCAATCATATTTGACTTTGTTGCTTCTCTTGCTACATTCATTTGAATAAAAAAATCAACATCAGGAACTAAGTCAGAATAAGCATTTAATTCACCCAAAAAACGCATTGCTTGACCATGCAAAATATCAATTTTTTTATCATCCCAATCAAAAACTTGATCTATAGAAGAGGGTGTAAAACTCTTATATTCTAACTGTTGTTTAAAACTTCCTGATTTAAAATTTTTCATAGTTTTGGCAATATAATTATTTGTATCTCCATTTTATACTATTTTTGGAGATATGTAAAGCCTTATCTCCATAATCTAGTTATTTTGTTTTTAGCGGGGTAAATGTTAAAAGCTTCTCGCGGTAGTATTCGTATTGTTGCCGTCTTGCTTTGAGTTCGGCAGGCAAGCCGATTGATATGTCGTTTGTGAGTGCATCAAATTTATCTAAAACTTTAACTATTTCTTTTTGTTTGGAAAGTGGTGGGATTGGGATTTTTATTTTCAAAATATCACCCTTTCGTAAATTGGTTTGATCAGCACCGTTGTCATATCGCAATAGTTGTCTATTCCTACTTAGTATATAAAATAAATACTTTGCATTTACTTCTTCATTATTTTTTACACTCAGAGAACAAATCCGTTGATTTAAAGTGTATTTATTATTTTCATCCACATAAAAACATTTTGCTAGTGCCCTACCATTCGGCAAATCACTCATAACCATCAAAACACTATTTTTAACAACTGGGCAAATTTGATTTACTGAATATTTTTTAACTTTGCCTTCAGTTGAAACAAATTTTGAATTTACAATAATATATTTTCCATCGGCATCAATATTTTTTTCATGTCCCTTGCCGTTCATGAAATTAATAATTGAATTTAATTCTTCAAACTCAACATCATCCCCAAAGATCAGCATCTCCTCGCGATAATACTCATACTGCTTCTTTCTTGCTTCCAGCTCTGCTTCCAGCTCTGCTTCCAGCTCTG
>CAZXJG010000366.1:0-1880 GCA_964640985.1 uncultured Melioribacteraceae bacterium
AGCACCCCGACAAAAAAATGTCGGGATAAATCGGGGCAAGCTGGGTGAAAAGCAACGCCGTTATACTGCCAAATATTTTTGAAATCCATAACAGTACTTTTTCAAAATTATGTTAAATTTATAGAAAAGATATTAATAATAATAGGATTTGCAATGTCTGAACCAAGTTTAAGTTATGTAAGTAAAAATGTACTTTTCCCGACAGAGAGAGAAAAACTTTTTGATCAATATAAAGATATTATTGAACCCGACTATACTTTAAACAGAGCTTTAGTCAGTTTTCAAGCAAATAAAAAAGAACCATTTTATAGATGGTTCAAGTATAAAGAAGGTTTTTCCAAAAAATTAATTGATTACTTTATAGAAAAATATCATCCGTCTAAAGGTCATATTTTAGATCCATTTGCTGGATCTGGAGCCACTTTATTTGCAGCAAGAGAAAAAGGTTGGGAATCCACCGGAATAGAGCTTCTACCAATTGGCATATTTAATGTTCAAGCAAGATTAGCAGCTGAAAAAGTCTCACTTGAAGAATTCAAAGAAGAAGTCAATTCTTTTTGGAAATCTTTTTATAAAACTTCAATTACTACTGTAATCAAACATATTTCTATTACACGGGGCGCATTTCCAGAGGAAAATGAAAACAATCTAAATCGTTATCTAACTTGCTGTAAAAATATTGATAAGGATTCAATTAGATTGCTTTTAGAATTTGCAGCATTTTCTGTTTTGGAAGAAATTAGTTTTACAAGAAAAGACGGACAATATTTGAGATGGGATTCAAGGGCAAACCGGTCTTATGGAAATACAGTATTTAACAAAGGTGAGATTTATGATTTTATTAAAATCGTAGAAGAGAAAATAGAAGAAATTATTGTTGATATCTCACCAACACAGAATTATGATTTATTTGCTCCAGATGAAATTAATACCAATTTATCTGATCCTAAAATTCTAAAAGGTTCTTCACTAGAAGTTTTACCTGGTATGAGACCCAATACATTTGATTTTGTAATGACATCTCCTCCTTACTGCAACAGATACGACTATACAAGGACATACGCTTTGGAACTTATATTCTTAAATAACAATGATGATGATGTTAAAAAACTTCGGCAGACTATGTTGACTTGCACGGTTGAGAACAAGGAAAAATTAAATTATTTAGAAAATCTTTATACTGAATTAAATCGAGCATCGGATTTCGATTTTATTAATTCAATATACTTTTCTCATCCTGCAATGACCGAAGTGAATGACGTTCTTTCTAAATTGAATGAACTAGGTAAATTAAACAATTCAAACATACCTAGAATGGTTAAAAATTATTTTTATGAAATGCTTTTTATTATTTATGAACTTTATCGGGTATTAAAAAATGGTGGTGTCGTTGTGATGGTGAATGACAATGTTAGATACGGTGGCGAGGAAATCCCTGTTGATCTTATTTTATCGGATTTTGCGAAATCTGTTGGTTTCAAAATAAAAAAAATATGGACCTTGCCTATTGGCAAAGGAAATAGTAGTCAGCAAATGGGTGAACACGGAAGAAGTGAACTTCGCAAATGTGTTTATATATGGGAGAAATAGTATGCCATTTAATAACCACATCAAAAAATGGGAAGATTTAGTCACAACCCAAGAAGCAATAAGAAAAGGATTTGTTGCAATTGCATTTGAGAAAAATGTTAAAGCTACTCCTTTTATCGAAGAAGCCAGAACCTTAAAAATTCTTGCTGACAAAGCAAAGAATGCGAAAGACCTTTTGAATTTAGAAGAAATTTATCCTTCACTCCTTGCTGCATCTGGTTTGAGCGATAAAGCCCTAGTGTCAAGTCAAGTTTGTAATGTCGGATAAAGTCGTTTAAGTTTTATACGAG
>CAZXJG010000367.1:0-1869 GCA_964640985.1 uncultured Melioribacteraceae bacterium
AGTACTTTAAACAACCCTAAGGTTTTTTTTATCTCTTTAATCGCTCAATTTAGGTCAAAGTTTTTTTTGCTATTTGACGGTAAATATAAAAATTTCATTTTCTTTCGTTTAATGTAATATCGCCGCCGCTTGTTCTGCAAATCAGCTTTTCGCCACCGCCGTTAAACTTACTTTCGTTTTTAAATGGTGTAATTGTTAAAGACGATTTATTGGGAAAATTATTGGTTATATCTCCGCCGGATGATCTGAGTAAAACATCGGCTTTGATATTTTGAGGTACTTCCAAATTAATATCACCGCCGGAAGTAGAAATCTCAATTCCTTTATTAATACCAAAGTAATATAACGAAACATCCCCGCCGGAACTTTTTGCGCTTACTTCTCCGTCTTTTACCTGTAAATAGATATCCCCGCCTGAAGTTGAAGCAGTAATATTCCCATTTATATTTTTACCGTTTATGTCGCCGCCCGAAGTAAATGCTTTAACAAATCCGGTAATATTTTTAACTGAAATATCACCACCTGAAGTTGAAATATTTATATTACCATTATGATGGAATATTTGGACATCACCACCGGATGTTTTTACGTTGTAGTTCGCCGCACAGTTTGAAATCGAAATATCGCCACCGGAAGTTTTAATACCGGCTTCCCCGTTAATGCCATTAATTTCCATATCACCACCGCTGGAAATTAAGTCCAATTTAAAATTATTCGGTACTTTTATAACAGCCTTCATGTTGATTGAATTGAAAAAATTAAAAATAGAAAAGCCGTTTTCTTTTTTGGCTTTAACAACAATACCGTTTTCCGTTTCCGAAATCTCAAATTTTATTTTTTTTTCAGCTTGAGAATTACCAAATATTTTTACATCTACTTCGTTTTTATCCCAAGAAGTTACTTTAATATCGCCGCTGGCAAAATTAACATGTAAAATTTCCCCAGGTTGGATATTAAACGACTTTTCTTTTAATAGCTTTAGATTTTGTGCAAATAAATTGGAATTAAAAAAAAGAATTGCAAAAAAGAGAACGGTTAAAACGTTTGATTTATTCCCGAATTTCATTTCACCTCCAAATTTTTATAAATACTAACTTACATATTTAGACGCTCTTTTAACGTATAATGTTACAAAATAAATATTATTTTAAAAATAATTTCGGATAATTGCACAAAACAATATATATATATATTCTCGGCAGTCGAACACCACTCCTCAACACAATAAGAAAAGGCTCAAAGGTAAAAAGGTTCAGAGGTTCAAAGGAACAAAGGAGCAAAGGTTCTGAATCAAGATTCCCGGAATCTTAACTGTAAACTTCCCTGGGAATACAATATTCTCTTAATTTCTGAGATTCCGGGAATCTCCATATCTGGCTGTCGAGGAACATTCCTCGACATTATGGGAATCTCAAGTTTTATTTTTTTACTTTCGTTAGGTGTTACATTTAGTTCACATTCAAAAATTCAACTGCGTTGTAGTTGTGTTTGGGTTGCTGGTTTTAAGTCCCCGAACTTCGTTCGGGGCTATTGTAAATTTAACTGCTCCCCGACCGTGTCGGGACAGGTTCGCAGTTGTGCGGTATAAATCCGGCATTTAACGGAATGGACGCAGTCCATTGAAAAAAAAGATACGCAGCCGAACTACGAAGTAGTTCTTTGTAAGAGTCCTTTGGATATTTTAAAATAGCTATGAGCAAAGTCCATTTAGCTTTTCACAGACAAAAAAAACACCAAACTACGAAGTAGTTCAATTCAAAATAGCTATGGACAAAGTCCATAGAAAAATGGCAATGACAAAACCCGCACCGAACTACGAAGTAGTTCAAATAAGTTTTTAGAATTATTATTATTTTTACAGAAAATGAA
>CAZXJG010000368.1:0-1832 GCA_964640985.1 uncultured Melioribacteraceae bacterium
GCTGTCTTCACTTGTAAGCCAAATAAATGCTTTCTTAGGACTATGAAACAGCTTCATAAAAAAACTTAATTGCGGGACAAGCTCAAATTTATAGCACAATACTTTGCCGAATGGAACCTTTACCTTTTCTTTCCCTTCATATTTTATCTCGAATTTAGTATTATAATTACCTGTCATACTATTAACAGTAATCATTTTCTTATTAAGCGGATAAAATCGTAAAGCAAACCATAAGGGCAATAAATCAGTAGAACTATAGAAATAGGAAGGAATATTTTCAAACTTATTTGTATAATAATGTTTCTTAAACCCCTCTTTAAATTTTTGAGTGTTGACAAAATTCAACGTCTTTTTTATAAGATCAATACTTTCATGCCCTTCTAATGATGCTCCTACTCCCATACTATCTTTATTTTTTAAGTTCATCCAACTTCTTTTTTCAAGCATCATATAGTCCCAATTTATTTTCATTTTTTCCAACCAAGTATCTGTTGTATCTTTAATTGGAATTATAAAATCTTCTATATCATTTAAAGTTTTAATATAAATATAACGCTTGGACACAGGCACAAAATTTTCCTTATTCCTTGAATATTCATAAACATACAATGTGCCCACATCAATTCTGCTTTTATCGAATTTTTCAAACGGAGTTTTTTGTGCGAATAATATGCTTGTTGTACTTAAAGCTATTACGATTAAGATAATTAATTTTTTCATGGTTTTGTTCTCCTATTAAATTATTTTTTTCCGAGAATAATTTTTTATTTCATACCTCTAATAGAACACGGATGACACGGATTTAACGGATTTACACTGTTTATTTTCCAATAACATCTGTGATTATCCTTTAAATCTGTGTTATCTGTGTTCTATATTTCCAATGGAACACGGATTTACACTGTTTCATTTCAATTAGTGTTAATTCGTGGAATTCGTGTCTTTTGCTCCATGCTTCTCCTTAAATTTTTCCCATTCTTCCGGCGTCATCTTTTTCCTTTCCGCAAGGCGGTATTCCATAGATGGTATAATATATTGCGCATTATTATTTCTGTATTTAACCATATATCTGCTGCTATCTTCACTTGTAAGCCATATAAACGCTTTCTTAGGACTATAAAACAACTTCATCAAAAAACTCAGTTTTGGGATTAACTCAAATTTATAGCACAGTACATTGCCGAATGGAACTTTTACTTTTTCTTTTCCTTCATATTTTATCTCGAGTTTAGTATTATAACCACTTGATGACATACTATTAACAGTAATCATTTTCTTATTAAGCGGATAAAATCGTAAGGCAAACCATAGCGGCATTAAGTTTGTCATTTGATAAAAATAGGTTGGAATACTTTCTAATTTATGTGTACTATTATCGTAAGCAAATCGACCATTTTTTGCTTTCCCAAAATTTTTACTCTCCAATATCTTTTTTTGAAAATCAATATTTGAATTCATTTTATAAAAACCAGTTAATGGTAATTCGTTTTTAGTTCCTGTATACTTATAATAATACTTCTCAAGCATCATATAGTCCCAATTAAGTGTATACTTAAGGATGTCCGGCAACTCCAGAGTATCTCTGTAGACGACCATAACTTCTATATCATTTAATGTTTTAATATAAAGATATTGTTTAGCGCTTGGTTGAAAATTTTCCTTATTTGTTGAATATTCATAAACATACATTGTACCTACATCAATTTTACTTGAATCAAATTTTTCAAACGGAGTTTTTTGTGCGAATAATATGCTTGTTGTACTCAAAACGATTATAATTAAGATAATTAATTTTTTCATGGTTTATACCTACATAATTTTATTTATAATTC
>CAZXJG010000369.1:0-1831 GCA_964640985.1 uncultured Melioribacteraceae bacterium
GCAAAAATTTTAAATAAACCTTACGATTTTGAAGATTTATTACAAATAATAAACGAATTATTAAACGATCGTAATTAATTTTATTTCTGCCACCGAGTGCCGGCGGCCATACGCGTTAAGTTAATTTTTAACGAACGAATCCACCTTTTTTATTCTCTTTAGTACAAACGTATTTCTATCTTCAATAAGCCACTCGAACTCCTCTCCTTTTTCTACATTTACCGACTCAGCAATAGCAGCAGGAAAATTGATATAGAATGATTTATTTGTTGGTCTTTGTACTTTTTGAATTTTTACAATATATCCCACGATATTATCCTTTTTATAATTTTATTGTAAGATTAAAAATACTTGATTTCTAAATAATATTGTATTATTTATAATATAGTAGGTGTACTATATAATAATATTCAAGGTAAAATACAATGAAATCATTATTACTACAGAATTTATGTCCGGAACTATCTCAAGATGAGATATTAAAAATTGCTCTTGAAACCAAATTTTCTAAACGAGTCAAAAAGAAAATTTCTCCCGAAGAATATTTATCGTTTCTTTGCCAAGAATCAATTAAAGGAACTGTTAGTTATAACGATTTAGCTGCTAAAATTTCTTGTGAGCAGGTTTGCAATGCAAGTCGACAAGCTTTTTTTTATAGAACCAACCAAGAAGCTGTCGTTTTTTTTGAACAAATATTAGCAGCCGTTATGAAGCACAGACATCAAGCCTGTGATTTGAGCAAGATAAATATGAAGAGAAAATTTAGGCGTATACTTATTCAAGATAGCACTATTATCAGACTCCCCAAAAAATTGTATGAAATATTTTCCGGTGTAAAAAATGCAAAGGCATCCCTATGTAATGCACGAATTCAAGGGATTTATGATCTGATATCAGGGAAATTTATATCGTTTTCAATTGACCCTTATAGTGATAATGATCTGAAGGTCGCTCACAATATTGACGTGCAAGAAGGAGATTTGGTACTTAGGGATAGAGGATATTTTGTCATCTCATCAATTAAAACTATGAAAGAACATGGTGCAGATTCCATTATTCGTTATAAGCATATGGCGACTAAGTCGCAATTATGAATGTTGAATGATGAATTGTGAATTGAAAAACTTAAGAGCAAAAATTTTCAAACAAAAAAAACAAGGATTTAGTTGTTAATACTATAAGACTATATTTTATGACCCGATTTCTCATCAAAAGATAGACCTACTTAAAAAGTTAAAACAGCATGGTTCTTTAGATATTGCAGTCTTAGGGGGAACTGACAAAACTACAAAATTAAGAATCATCGCTATGGCAGTTCCGGAAGAAATTGCCAATATTAGAAGAATGAAAGCCAAAAAAGAAGTGAAAAAAAGAGCGTGTTCACATGAATTGTTGCAATTGATGGAATGGAGCATTTTTATTACTACTATTGATGATGATAAAAGAAATGATGCCATTGAGTTATTATTGCGCTATTGTACTTTTGATAGAAGGAAAAGAAAATGTTTTAATGAGGTATTCGGCTTGATTGTCTTTTGATTTAATTAACTTAACGCGTATGCCCATAGCCAAGTCGTTATGCTTAATTATATTAATATAAAATATTCATAATATCAAAATTCGATCTTTTAAATAGTATAAAATGAAAAAGACGAAAAAAATATTAAAAGTAATTTTATACATACTAATAGCCTTAGTAATTTTAACTGCTATTGCAATACCTGTCGGGCTTAACTATTTCAGAAATAAACTTTCCGTAAATACATTTGAAACTTTTTCAGAACCGAAACAATTAACTTTTGGGAAAATTATTTGGAAAGATGGCGTAATC
>CAZXJG010000370.1:0-1798 GCA_964640985.1 uncultured Melioribacteraceae bacterium
GGGGGTTGGATAGAACAACTTATCCCACCCCCTAAATATTTAATAAATGTATAACCTATTATTCCACCCCCTAAAGTTACAATAAAATTTATGCGTTAAAAAAATGATCGAAGTAATAAAACAAAAGATTTCGAACAATTTATTTTATCATTGTAAGCAGCATCTTCGATTTTTCATTTGCTATTAATCCGTGAGGAAGATTTGCAGGAAGAATTAGAAACTCTCCGCCTTTAACCGTAAAAGGTTTGCCACCTATCTTTATTTCCATTTCGCCTTCTTCGATGTAAACAAAAGCATCATAAGCCGATGTATGTTCGGTTAAAGATTCTCCCTTGTCGAATGCAAACAACGTTATATTTCCATTGTCCTTTTTTATTATTTGTTTACTAACTATGCCCGAACTTTGGTACTCTATTCCTTTTGATAAAATAGAACTTTTTATATTTTCTAAATTTAAGTCGTTATTTTTCGTTTCCATTTCCTATCTCCTATTATAAATTAAAGTAAAGAACTTATTTGCGAATTTTATCCGGATAAAATTCAAAAATAATTATGAACCGCATTATTAAAATTTTTCTCCTTTTGCTTCTCTAATATGACTTCCCACCGATCTTATTCTGCCCCAAATTGAGTAGAAAAAAAGCAATATCGCAACGATCTGGAAGAACGAAAAAATTGAAACGGCAATTGAAATCCATTCTAAAAAAGTTGAACTGAGTAAGACTTGAAAAATAAATCTTAAAGCAGTTGATATTGTCATAATCCAATAGGTTAAAAGAATTAGATTAGGATTATATTTTTTATCACTTTTTTCAGGACGGGGGAAAAACCACAATGCAACACCCATTATCATCATCATTACAGAGCCAACAAGAATAATATGCGTATGTGCCGTTATTAATTCGGGGGAATAACCGGTATTAAATATATATTCTTTAATTGAAATGTAAAGACCGGTAAGAATTCCGATGATTAAAAAAACGATGCTTGTTTTAATAAAATATCTTACTGTCGTAAACATATATTACTCCGCTCTTATATAATTTTGTAAAACATACCTAAAAAGTAAAAAGTAGAAAGTAGAAATATTTATTTTATCTTCCAATTCCATAGCTGTTTCCTGTGTCCAACTTCTAACTTTCAACTTGCCGTTCTATGGCATTCTTATCATTTCAATAATTGTTTTTTTACCTTATGCCATTTAGCCAAGAGTTTATTAATTTGATACCTACTATGAACAAATAATTCTCTTTGTCCTTGAGTTGGAGCAGCATCTGCAGTTTGCACTATAGACGCTGCATTAGTTAACACACCGCTTACCGAAGCTAAATTCGGATGTCCTTTATATGCCAAAGCCGAAAGTGAATCGATTACTATGCTTGAAAGCTCTCCTTTTTTCTCTTTAATAAAATGAACAATTTCATTATGTGCCGAAATAGAACGTTTTAATTCTTTATCTACTTTTAAAGCAAATTGAAGCTGCTTTTTTAATGTATAATAACTTACGTGTACGCGCGGATCGAGTTTTACGTAAAGCGGTTTCGAGTAATTTTTTCCGTTTACACTGAGAGTAACGGTATACCTACCCGGCAATATCAACAATCCTTGCGGAATAACCGGCGTACTCTTACCCCATACTGCTGCAATCGAGTAATGATAAGAAAGAGCCCCGGGACGTTTATAGCGAAGATTCCATACAAAACGGTGCATACCTGCTTTTACCGAAAGCTTTTGAGTTTTACCAAGCCATGTTTTCTCGAAATATCTATTTACCGGTAGTGCTTTTTGTTTTGTATTG
>CAZXJG010000371.1:0-1787 GCA_964640985.1 uncultured Melioribacteraceae bacterium
TGAATATATGAAAAGTAGGCGATTTCGAAGCACCTAACTTTCAATTTACTATACCGTTTATTTATATTCATAATCTTTAATTTAACTACCACTTGCCCAATGCCTTATATACATTGTTGCAGCTCGTTTTTTATTCATTTCTCTTTCTAAAAATATGTTTTAACAGCAAATTCATATTGTTCAATAAATATCTTTTTGAAACTCGTTATATTATTTTGCTCGTAAAACAGAAGCATTGCCTTTTTATAGTTAATACTATCGACTGTTCGAAATGATATTGGACAATATTTGTTATTTATCAGTATTGCATTGCTTGCAATCCTTGCTGTTCGCTTATTTCCGTCAACAAACGGTTGAATGTATGAGATTAAAATCAACGCTAACAGCGCTTCCTCAAAAACATTTGTTTTCTTATTTATCAAATCACACATTCCAGTCAAGGCTTCTTTTATTTGAAATTCATTATCAATCGGTTTATAGTTAGTTCCCGATATTCCAACTCTTCTTTTACGTATGTTTCTGTCAACGGCAAGTTCTTTTGTCAAAATACTATGAATATCTTCAATTTTGGATACTGTTAAGGGAAATAAATAATCAGGATTTTCAACAATAAAATCAAGAGCATCTTTATGATTTAGCAACATTATAGCTTCGTCCTTTGATTTTCCGGAAGCAGTTTCTTTTTCTTTTAACAAACGTTCTGTTTCAAGCAGAGAATATGTATTTCCTTCTATCTGTGAAGATTTCCAACTTAAATCAATTGCAAGTCGTTCTAATTCTTTTTTGTATTCAAGTTCAGTTAATTCCGAAATGTTTTTTTTAAAAATTTCTTGAAGTGAATTTAATTGATTAATTTCTTTTTCTAAGAACAAGTCAGTTTTCGGTAAAATTTCAGTGATTATTGAAAAATTAAAACTTTCCTTTATTTGTCTTTCATCAATCTCTTTTTCATAGTATTTTTCAATATCAATTGGCTCAAATAATTTATATTCAGGTGAAAGATTATATCGTGTTGATTTCCCTTTTCCTGTCGAAATTATTAGTCGTTCTTGTATTAGTTTTGATAATATCCGTTTTACTGTGGCAAGACTTTTTTTTTCTCCAATACCTTCAAAAATCTTCTTTGAAGAAGAGTTGGGATTATTCTTTACATATTCTATTATCAAATTCTTATCGTCCATATTTCTTTATTTAGCTCACAAAGATAATATATTTAGCTCAAGTAATCTTTGTTTTGAACTGTATTCTTTCTTTAAATGAGCTGCAACGTCTGTGTATATTTATTGTATGTATTCCACCAAATTGGTCGTGCAAGAACAATTGCATATATTTTTCTTTTATCATTTAATGCTCCTATTTACAAAATATCATTAACCGTATGTTTAATCTTGTCAATTGAACTTTTGGACACATAGGTATAAATCTCAGTTGTTTTTGAGCTATTGTGTCCCAACAATTCCTGAATATGCCTTAGTCCACTACCTTGTTTTAAGAGATGCCCTGCAAATGAGTAGGAAAGTATGCCGGATTGCATGTTTGGCAATATCTGCTGTTTTTATAGCTCTTTTAACCGCCTTGCTCTAATTCCCTTACATCCTGCATTCCCGCCCATTTATACCTATAAATTAACTCAAATCCTCTAAACACAGGCAATTTAAAAAGGTTTTTCACTTGACATCTTAAGTAAACATAGGTATAATTGTACCTATATTTAGATAGAGAGAGGTTTTACTATGTCAATTGTTCGTATGAAGAATAAGAAAAATGGTGTCGTCTATCTGTATGAA
>CAZXJG010000372.1:0-1772 GCA_964640985.1 uncultured Melioribacteraceae bacterium
CTTTTTAAGCAGAAAGGGTTTCGTCAAACTGCTGTTGTTGACTAAGTTGTTGCTCCAATTTTTCGCGTAATATTTGCTCTAATTCATCTTTAAAGAAAAACTTCCTTTTGCCGAAAGCTGGGGTTAAATTATCAAGCCAAGTTGCATTTTCATCGAATTTCGCAAAAAATGGTCTTTTTACCCAATCTGAATTTCTACCTTGTAAAAAACTTAATACAAAAACTTTTTCATCATTTATTTTTGTTATGCCTTGAATTTCCACTTTACCGGGTGTAGCAGATATTATAGGACCGCGAACGGTTCTTGCTAATCCGGAAACTTGTGTATAAGCTTCACGGAAAATTTGAAAAGTTTTTGCAAGAGGCACTGAAAAATACCGCTGTGCTCCCGTATCTCGAGCAATAAACATATAATAAGGGATCATGCCTAATTTTACTTCTTCTTCCCACATTTTTGCCCATATTGAAACTTTATCGTTTATATGTTTAATAATAGGCGATTGTGTCCTAATCTCTGCTCCTGTATTCCTGATGTTTCTAATAGCGACTCTCGCAACATCTGTGTAAATTTCCGCCCAGTGATTTACATGTGCCATTATTGCCAAATGTTTGCCCGCATTCACCAATTTTTCGAATAATCGCAAAATGCTCCCGGAATCTTCATCCGAAATATATCGATAAGGCCAATATGAAATAGATTTTGTGCCGATGCGAATATTTTTAATATGATTGAATTCGGGAGAAAGCAATGGTTCAAGATAAAGTTTTAATTTGGATGCCGACATTACCATAGGATCGCCGCCTGTAAAAAGAACATCCGTTAACTCTTTGTGTTGCTTCAAATATTTTTGGAACCTTTTCGATTCGTCAGTTGCAAATTTAATATCGGTCATTCCTATAAATTGAGCCCATCTAAAACAAAAAGTACAATATGCATGACATGTTTGTCCGGACGATGGGAATACCAAACATGTTTCTTTATATTTATGTTGAACCCCCTGTACAATATTTTCATTCATTAGTGGAACATTGGCTGTTAATTGTTCTTCAGGCTGAGGATTTAACTTATAGCGAATTTCGTTGGCAGCAGCTCTTATTTCTCTATGTGAGGCGTCTTTGTTTAACAAACCGGCAATTTTATTGAATTGCTCCGTGGAAATCATGCTTTTTTGCATAAAAGTTAGTTTAAAAATCGGGTCATTAGGTATGTTGTCCCAATCGATTAATTCTTCAACTATATAATTGTTGCTTCTAAAAGGTAATATATTAGAAACCACTTTTATAGCAAATCTTTCATCAGATGTTAACTTTTGTAGTTGAGGTAATTTGTCCAAATCTCGTTTGGAATAAAATTTCATCTTTCTTTTTTTTATCATAATAGCCACCTTTTTTTTATTCAAAACTTAAAGGACTTTAGAATTTAATTTGTGAGCCTACTTAAAAACTTGTCGATTTTAATGAATATTTTAATTTACACAGATTTGCAAAATATCAACGAGAATTCAACCTTAATTTCGGCTCACTTATGTTAAAATTAAAATATTCTTCCGAGAGTACTTCTATGAAGTTATTATATGAATCGATATAATTACTATGTCATTTCCAATATAAAAATTATAACATAAAATGCAAATTAATTTGAAAATTTTTATTAAAATAATATGATTTGAAAGCTTAAAATGAAAACAAGATTTATGAAACTGTCATTATTGATTTTTAAACACACACCTGTCCCAGCTTGTCCCGATGTCTTTTTATCGGGATGCCTTTTAC
>CAZXJG010000373.1:0-1762 GCA_964640985.1 uncultured Melioribacteraceae bacterium
TACCAGCCTTTAGCTTTTGAAGGTTTTTTAACCATAATGAAAATCAGTGATAATTCAATTAGCTATTGATGTAGCACTTGGAAACAAAGACCCCAGAAAAGTAAACACCAGAGTTTTACTAAAGTTAGTTGATAAATTAGTACCGGACAAGAAAGAGGACAAGTCGGAAGCTCAGCATAAATTTAATATATTTTTTGATTTGATAAAGAGCCGAAGTAAAAAGTAAATCGTTTCCCTGCACTCTGAAACACGTTAAATTATGCCTTATTTTAACGGTAAAATAACTTAAATATTTAACTATTTTTTGTCAGTTATAAAAATAATGAATCCTTTCAAATGCCATTATCGTAAGAATATCGCAAGACATCGCTGTAAGTTGTTATAATATAATGTCATTTGCGGAGAGGGCGGGATTCGAACCCGCGGTACCCGGTTAAGAGTACGACAGTTTAGTCCCGACTTATGTCAGCAATTTATTATCGACTATTCATTTGACTTAAAAGTTATTTAAATCGGAAATCCACCTTATAATTAAATAACCATGGAACTTTTGGATTTATTCCTTCAGCTTTTAACTTTTCGGGTAAGTTTTCATAATTCTTTCTCAAATTTAATGATTCCGGCACATTATAGAAAGTAACTATAATAGTATCATCTTTAACTCTTAAGTCTCCATCAATTCCCCGGAAGATTGAATTGGCAAGATGTTCAGCAGTCCATTTTTTATAGGGAATTGGTAACTTTTTCTTTAATTGATATGTCGCTGCTTGAGAAATAAGAGCTAAAGTCATTTTTCCGAATCGAATATTTAAGTTTAGGGGGTGGAATAATATGTTATACATTTATTAAATATTTAGGGGGTAGGATAAGTTGTTCTTTCCAACCCCCTAAAGTTATTCTATTCCACCCCCTTAAGGTCGAAGCCCTATTCCACCCCATGGCTCCTTCAAAATTAATCCCGAAAGCTTTCGGGATCTATCGTCCATCGTTTCGGAAATTTTTCAGTTATCAAATCGACTGAAGGACCATTACTTGTAGCAAAAAAAGGTTTTGGGAATCCATCCCTTCGGGAGTAACTATAATTTTTTTCACCGCTGCGCTGTCCAATTAATCGGAAACTATGTTTGCCTTTTTCATATTTATACATTGTTTCTGCTGTTGCATAACCGGCCCAATGACGGTTATAATCTAGATTTCGAATTAGATCTATTACTTTTTTTCTTCGGCTACTAGGCATAAGGATATCATATTTATTACTTTCTATAATATAGTCTAATAAAACCTTGGTTTCATGTTCAGTATCGGCCAATAAAAAAATATTTTCTTCTGAAGAAAAAATCCGGTTCAACATTTTTAATAGTTCAATAGAAGAGCTTGATGTTGTCTTACCGGATGAACCGAGAATGAAAGAAAGTGGTTGACCGGTTTGAGCGTCCAGACAAAAAAATGTTTGCAAAACAGATTTGGATGGTTCCCTGGGATGACTTTTCTTTTTAACCATAATGCGCCTAGAATACGTTGGAATGCGATGAGGATCAAATGCCAGAAGATTGCCCTTATAATGCCCTAAACTTGAACGAAGCAAAGCTAATTTAATTTGAATTGACTTAGCTTCTTCTATGCTATGTAGGTCTAATAAATTATGTATTTCCTGATCTGATGCTATGAAAGGCAAACCATTTGCCACTTCTCCCGTAGGAATCCCTGTTTTTTTATTATTGATTTTTGCTAATCTAAATTTAAGAAAGGATGCTCTTTTTAT
>CAZXJG010000374.1:0-1759 GCA_964640985.1 uncultured Melioribacteraceae bacterium
AATTGAACTGAATCAGGACGAACCTGACTTTCAGTAAAATTCAACATACCAAATAGAACAATGAAAAACAAAACTGATATAAATATTTTCATGATAATAACTCCTTTGATGTTAATTTTTTAGAAAAAATTTTGTTAGATGATAGAACCACTTTATTTTCACACAATCATAAAATATCACCTCCTTTCAAAATAATTTTGAAGTAAATAGTTTGGTTTTGTAAATTGTACTGGCAAATAAAAAGGCACACAGTTTTACTGAGTGTAAAGCATCTTGCCGGATGTTATTTATTTGCTATTACAATCGGACGGCGTTCCTGCGCCGTCCGTTTATTTTTTATTTAGACCAATCCGGTAAACTTACTGTATCATCATCTAAATTAATTTTTTTGAAATTTGTACCATCTATATTTACTTTATAGATAAAGGTTCTTGTTGTACCGTCTGTCAAACCGGCAACAAATATAAGCATTGAAGCATCAGGTGACCACCTTGGGAAATTAAATACTTCACCGGATGGTGGTTGCACTATTTTCTTTAACCCGGTTTTATCAATATTCATAACAAAAATTGCAGGAACAGAAAGATTCGTTCGTTTAGAAACAAAAGCTATCATTGTACCATCAGGGGAAATTGAAGGAGATGTACTGTATCCATTTGGAGTAAATGTTATTCTTGTGATATTCGAACCATCACTATTCATCCTGTAGATTTCCGGGTTATTATTTAATGGGTCATGCTGGTTGCTTGAAAAGTAAATGAATTTCCCATCATTTGAAAAAGAAGGATTTCCTACAATCAATCCTTCATATTTTGTAATCTGAATATATTTATTTTCCTGAACAACCATAATATATATGAACCTACTTAGATCGCCTAATTCAGCATGTGGTAACCTAACAAAAGCAATTTTTTTCATATTTGGCGACCAAGACATTTGCGAGCCATATCCAAGTAAATTTCTATTAGTTCCATCAGAGTTCATTATTACCATCTGCGTGTAATATGCAGTATTCCAATTTTCATCAGTTTGTGCAATAATTTGTTTTGTGTCGGGAGACCATCTTCCTCCGCTGTGCGAGTACTGCCCGCTTGTTATCTGTCTTACATCCGTTCCATCTGGATTCATCATGTACAGTTGTGCTTTCCCACTTCGACTGGATGTAAAAAGTATTTTATTGTGGTAATTAATTTCATTAGTTGGTTCGGTTGTATCACACGATGTAATCACAGATAGTGCTAATAGTAGCAAATATAGATATCTATTTTTCATGTTAATTTACCCTTCACTTATATTAGTAAGCATATAACGGCGTGGTTGCTAAGGCGCAGCCCAGAACTACAATACCGAATTTATTAAACAAATTTTATTTTACTAAAAACTTTTATTCACAAGCAACTTTAAACCGCAAAGCCAAAACGGTGAAACAAACTTTATAATTGCACAAATTCAAAGTGCGAACTCGCTGTCGCCTTGAGCAACTGGTTATACTTACGCCCTATAAATAAATAGCAAGCCCCGTATAATAAAAAAGAATTACACGGGGCAAGCCTTAACTTACCCTTTTATTTTCTTACTTGGTTAATAACATTTTCTTACTCTCAACATAATTATTTACTCGTAGTCTGTAAATATATAATCCGCTTGATAATTTGCTCGCATCAAAGCTAACACTGTAAAACCCGGCACTTTTATTTCCTTGTACTAAGTTGGCTACTTCTTTACCTAGAATGTCATATACTTTAAGTGAAACAAATCC
>CAZXJG010000375.1:0-1753 GCA_964640985.1 uncultured Melioribacteraceae bacterium
TTTTCTATGGCAAGTTCAGAACTGCCCGATTTATATTGCGGTTTATATTCTTTAATTTTTTCATAAGATTTCCAAAATTGTTTACTTAACGGAAGCCTTTTTTCGTTAAAAGAACACTTTATGAAATTAAATAATTCTTGAAAGTTTTTTTCAGAAATTTTAATTCTTCCACTTTCATAATTCGCAACCAAAGAAAATAACGCCATTCCTTTTTTCCTAAAAACAACCGTATTATTTTCTGAAAAGTGTTTTGCTGTTTTTGTTCTGTTTGGTAATTCTTTTACTCTTTCTATTACTTCGGGATGATCTTCTTTTATGTTATTAAACTCGTTTCTTACAATGGTTACAATATTCAATTCTTCATCTTCTTCCGGATTGGAATTGATTTTTTGAAACAAACCACTTGCCGTTGGCTCTTCATCCGGGTCAAATATTTTGGCATCTTCGCCAAGTGCATTATGAATTAAAAACATTTTTTGCTGTGCAATTTCTCTTATTTTAACTTGACTTGCACCCTGCTCGGTAGGGAAAAAATTATAAATAAAAAGTTCATCAAATACTTTTGTTCCGATTCTGTTTATACGACCTACACGTTGAATAACTCGCGTAGGGTTCCAGGGGATATCGTAGTTTATTATTAATCCCGCACGATTTAAGTTTACACCTTCGGAAAGTTTATCGCTGGTAATTAAAACATCGTAATCATCTTTTGGTTCTTCGTATCTTGCATTAAAGTTTGCATCTAATTCAACGGCAAATTTTTTGGTAATATTTCCATCACAAAACAAAACTCTGCCGAGCAATTCTTTTTTAAAATAATCTTTTAAATGAAGAACCGTATCGGTATATTCAGTAAATAAAATGATCTTTCGTTTTGGGTTATTTTCTTCACTTAAAACTCTCTTAATATCCTTCAAAACCGTTCCCCGTTTGGGATCATTATTAACCAAGTTAAGTTCATTTATTTCTTTTTGTATTTGTTCGAACAACTCAATGTCATTATCAATATCCCGTAAAAATTTATCTTTAAACTTAAACTTATCTATTTCGTAAATTTTTGTGTGCTTTGGTGATGTTTTATCTTTGGCATTTCTTTTAAATTCTTCCAATGCTTTTTCAATAGCTTCCGATGTAAAATCATCAGCATTATCTTCGTCATTGTAAATTGAATCTATCACTTTTCGGTCTAAAATGTATTGCCTGGAACTTTCGATAAAAGATTTAACCATTTTATGAGTTCGTAAAAACCTTTCAATACTTTTGTCAAAAGCGCCAAAAGAACTTTCAAATCGTTTAACCAACAACCGCCTCATAAAATCGAATAAGTTACGCTGCTGTATAAAGGCTCTGTTGTCTTCTTGGTCTTTTTTATTTTTTTGTTCGGTTTCATATTCAAAAGGACGATAAATAGCGCCCTTAAATATGCCGTCTTCGCCAAAATATACTTCTATTATTTTGTCGTAAAATTCCGATTGTTCCTTATTCAATTCGTAAAATAATTCTTCGGGGTCTTTAATTTCAGAAAGGTTTTGTATCTCTTTTTTATATTCGAAATCGGTTTTAAGGTCTAATCTGTTTCGCCTGATAATCACCGGTGTAATAACATTCTTAATATCACTCGCCATTTCACCTACATTTTCTTTTACAATTGAAATATCAGCCGGTAGTTTTAAACCGAACATTTTGGTATAAAGTCTCTCTGCTTTTGTTCTTTTTTCCGTATTTGCCGAATTATGATTCTTTAGGATAAAGG
>CAZXJG010000376.1:0-1730 GCA_964640985.1 uncultured Melioribacteraceae bacterium
TTGAGAGTATGAGACTTTGAGACTTCTCATTTTCACATATTCGCATTCTCTCATTCGCACATTCTCTCATATTCTCATTTTTTTGTTTTCTCATTACCCTCTACTGCTTACTGCTTTTGCTTGATGCTTACAAAGAGCTATATAAAAAATACTACCAAATTCTCGGCAAACTAATTAATATGTCATTAAAACCGGAAAATTGGACTTATTAAACAAAGCATCACTTCGTCCCTAAGTCACTTAGTCTTCCCGTCGGTTTTACTCATTACTAAATTCTCACTACTTTTTAGCGTAAGAGGCAGAAACTCGGGATAACACATTAATAAAAGAAAAACTAGGCTGGGCACCTTCTCAGGCGTTAAAAGTAGGTTTGGCTAAAACTTATAGGTGGATTGAGGAGCAAGTTATTGGAAGATAAAAGACAAAAGTAAAAAGATTAAAGTCGCAGATCAGGCCTTTCGACTGATAAAAAGATTTGTTCGTGAATGGTTAATGGTAAAATAGTGAATGGTGAATGGTAAAAGATGAAAAGTTTCAGACCTCATAAAAATTTGGATTTATGGAAAGAAGCTATTGAATTAGTAGTTGATATTTATTGATTCTATGATAAACAACCCGGGTTCATTCTTGATAGGAAATTAGAAAGTGGGATATAGCGGCAATATAGTATGTCTGTAAATATTTGAATATATTATAATATAAAAAAAAAGCATTGTTAAAATATTTTATAATCAATGAAAGATGATAAAATGGAAAAGTTAGTTCTTGAAATACCGGAAGAAGTGTTAGTTTCATTGAAGGAAAGTCCCCGGGAATTTTCAAAAAGTATTCTTATGCTTTCAGCAGTTAAGTTATATGAAATGGGTAAACTCTCTTCCGGTCGTGCAGCAGATTTAGCTGGTATTTCACGAGTTCATTTTCTTCAATCTCTTTCTCGATATAACGTTCCCATATTCGACCTTTCAGAAGATGAATTAAAACTGGACTTCAATAATGCATGAAGTCATAGTTCTCTAATACCACTCCAATATTTTATCTTCACAGGGTAGGTTATTTAGAGTTATTGAGAAAACTTTATGATGAAATTATTGTTCCTAATGCGGTAATAGAGGAACTCGCGGAAGGGAAGAAACAAGGTGAAGATGTACCTGAAATTAATAAATATCAATGGATAAAAGTAAAGAAAATTCAAGTACCATCACAAATTAAATTAGTACCGGATTTAGGAAAAGGTGAATCAGAAGTGCTTGCATTGGGACTAGACGAAAAGCAACATCTTCTAATCATAGATGATAAATTGGCTCGGAAAATAGCAAGTCTTCAGAATCTTAAATTTACCGGTACTGCCGGTGTTCTTCTTAGGGAGTGGAATAGAATAACCTGCAAATAATATTCGCAGAATCCTTTGGACAAGAATAAATAACTGTTATTCAATAATTTAATAATTTTAAGTCAATAACTTGTTTTATACTTATGTTTTGTTAAGTCAAAAAGATGGAAATTATTACACCGGTTGCACAAATAACTTAAAAAGACGTTTTGAAGAGCATAATAATGGACAAGTACATTCAACAAAATTTAGAATCCCTTTTAAGATTATATATTATGTCCATAGGACTCTTTTGGAGAAGCTTGTCTTAACAAAGAAGATGCTTTCCGTCGAGAAAGATATTTAAAATCAGGCAAAGGCAAACTCTATCTAAAAAATAGATTAAAATCCTTTCTTTTAA
>CAZXJG010000377.1:0-1711 GCA_964640985.1 uncultured Melioribacteraceae bacterium
AATATAAATATTATTAATCACTATTGTAAGTATATTTATGGAACGCTATACTAGACATGTCTTCAATGACGCCCGTGATATTAAAATTAAACTTATTATCAAATCGAATAATTTTTCCTATCGGATTTTCATTCCCAAAAAATTTATTTGCGACACTTCTAGTTATAATCAAGGAAAATGGCTCATTAAGGGCGCTTTTGGGATTACCTTGTATCATATGGAATGTAAAAACATCTAATAATGTTGAATCGGCAAAAATAAAATCATTCGTTCTAAAAGGTACATGGTTTTTATTATTAAGAACGGCATTAAAAGGCAATGTTACTCTCACTGCCTTAATAATTTGAGGAAACTCATTTTGAAGGTCGGTTGCATAAGCTGAAGGTAAGAGAGCAACGCTTGCATTTTTCCCATTAGAAATATCTTCAAAAATTAGCCTAAATATCCGGTCAGCTTTTTTATTGAATTGATCATAACTAAGCTCATGATAAACATATAAAGATATCATCAAAAATGAAGCCATCCCTATTGCAAGACTGGCTATACTTATAATAGTATAAAATTTAAACTTTACTAAATTCCGGATTGTTATTTTGAGATAATTCTTAAACATAATAATACCTTATTAATCTGCTATTCTTTTCTTTTTATTCCCACATTTTTGTAAAGGTTTTTTAACATCTTTGCTTAAAAATTCATCGCTCATCACAGCCAAATTTTGAAGACTTAAAAGCATCAAGGTTTATTTTAGACATAATAATTCGATATTTTCCACTTGAACAAATATCGTGCCTTCAAATAAACAATTTAACGAGTTTAAAAATTGAAATTTTGAATAATTTAATAGGTAATTTTTTTAGTTAGAATTAAATCAAATTATTATTGTTCGTATATGTACATCTTATGTTCGCATTCGAACAGTATCTTATTACTTTCAACTTTGAAATTAATATTTGGAATAAATGTTGATTCATTCAATAGATGTATTTAATAATTTATATTCTGGAAACATAATAGAAACAAATTTTTATCACTAAATACTTTTTTTTTATTTTTTTTGACAGTGTTGTAAAGAGAAGGTCCAAAGTTCACTTTTGTTGAAAATACCAATGTTATTTGATGATTGTTAAAATAGTACCATAGTTTATTTCTATTGAAAGAAAGGAACAATTTCGGTTTTGCCTTTTTAACGGCAAAAGGTTTTGCCAGCACTAATTTTTGTTTTAAGTTTAATTATTCCGAATCAATAACTTTGTAAACTGTATCAATCACAGTTCCGTCAACCCATTTAATAATCGCTACAGGTTTATCATTATCCACTTTGGGTTTTGCCGGTTTTCCGCCGCAAATATTATTAACTTCATCATAAATTTCTTTAATAGAACGAATAGGAAGCAAAGAGTTCTTAACGGCATTAAGTAAATCTTTTCGTTTGGGATTTATCGCAATACCTCGTTCGGTAACTATTACATCTATCAGTTCATCAGGTCCAACAAGTGTTGTAACTTTATCAACAATTATCGGAACTCTATTGCGAAAAGAAGGAATTGCAAGAATTGTAGTTTTTGCAAAAAGTGCGTTTTGCCAACCTCCAATCCCGTGTAAAAGATAACCGTCGGAGTGAGTAACAACGTTACCGTTAAAGTTAATATCTACTTCAGTTGCACCAAGCACAGCAGCGTCAACCATTGACGCAAAATTTCCTTTCCCG
>CAZXJG010000378.1:0-1695 GCA_964640985.1 uncultured Melioribacteraceae bacterium
CGTCTGCTTCAACTAAAAATGAATAAGCGTCAAATGCAGAATGGTCAGCCCAATACGGTGTAATTGAAATATTGCCTATTTTAAAAGTTGTTTCTTTTTCAAAATAGTTCGTGTTTTTCAAATGAATTTCTTGCGGTGTAAATAAATTATTGAGTTCAATTATTTTATGGGTTGCTTCACCTAAATAATATTGAACATCACCATTTATAAAATTTGCTAATCCGTAATGGTCTTGATGTGGATGAGAAATAATTACACCGTCTATTAAGTTTTTTGAACCGTCATATAGTCCTTCAATATTTGGTAAAACTCCTTTGTTAACTAATTCACTTGATTTTAAAGTTTTGTATTTCCCAAAGTCAAATTCTTTTCCATTTTTTTCAACTAATGGCATTCCAAAATCAAGCAAAATCCTTGTATCATCAGTCCAGACTTCAACACAAGAACCGCCTATTTCTTTTGTCCCTCTATGAATTTTAAATTTCATACTGGTAATATTCTTTCATCATAATCGCCATCAATTATGTCATTAATTTTTATGTTATCTAATGTTTCTCTTGAAAATAAGAAGGTTGCGTGAAATTTATTACTTTTTTTTGTTATATCCCCAAAATCAGTCTCAACGCAATATTTCGTTGACAACCTCTTACAACCCCAACGATAATCTTTGAAAAGATAACCAGCCATTGTTTGTTTTGGCGTGCTTGCTTTTTTTGTTTTTGCATTATTATCCAATGTAATAAAATAAAAATCAGGCTGTAAAATATCTTCCAAATTAGGTAATTCAAATGAAATATTAATATCAAGATTTTTCTGACTATTGAGTATTTCAATAATTTCTTGTTTTAAATGCTGTTCAAAATATTTTTTATCAATAAATTTTATAAAATCCTTAACATGCTTATATATTCCACTTGTGCCTCCTATTGCTCCATTACCATATTTTAATTCAATTAAAGCAATCTTGTATGGTTTTTCCTTTGAAATTGCAATAATATCAAATCGACCATTAAAATTTGCTTTATCCTTTTCGTATTTATTCCTAAATGCTTTAACATACTCTAAATCTATACAATACCAATTAGAATTAGGGTTCTGATTATTTAAAATGACTAATTTTGATTGAACTTTTTTCTCTGGGATTATTTTAGCTTCACTATGTTTTTTTATATTTGGATATTGTTCAATTATCTGATTTTGAGGAATTATAAAATGCTTTTCTTTGTCTTTACTGTTATAATGTTTGCCATCTAAATAATATTTATCTATTTCACAAACGATATAACCTTTTGTGTGTTTTATTTTGGCAATACTATCACAATTGTAATATAAATTCAGATAATTATTTCGAACTCCAATAATTAATTCGTGCTTGTTTTTGAGGTAAAATTTATACAAATCGCTTTTTATAAATTTATTGGCAAAATCTTTGGAAATTCCTCTTGTTATTTTTTTTGTCATTTTTAAATTCTTTTATCAATTTTTCGCATTTTTCACCTATTATGCTATGGGTTCTTTAAATGCCCTACAACGTTTAGTATAAGAATAGTAGCCGATTGCGGAACTCAAATATTTCAAGCTACGATGAAGTTGAAGCGGGCTACAACCTTTGAATTTACTGCTATCTCGGCTATTATTTTTATACATTGTTAGCAAATCGCTGTTTATTATTCATTTTTTGAAAATGTAAATAGC
>CAZXJG010000379.1:0-1660 GCA_964640985.1 uncultured Melioribacteraceae bacterium
CCTTCACCCCGCCATAATGGACGGCAATGTCTTTAAGCTGTAATAAAATCTCTTCTTGCATTTTCTTTATTTTTACATAAAACTACCTGGAAATCAAAAACAGCCACTTTTCGGCTGTTTTTGACAAAAAATACTAACACCATCTCTATTTATGAATATTAACAAACTTTCCATTTTTCCACTCTTGGATTAATACGTCAAAACCGGCGATATGATTTTTGAAACCCGTAAAGCCAACGATTGGTTCTCTTTTTGAATTATCCATTTTTTCCCGAACGCACACTAAATCTTTATTACAACTACTTAACGCATTTGCGATTTGTTTCAAGTGAATATAAGCCAGGGCAACTGCTTGATAATTACTTATGGTTTTGCCGGGAAATTTTTTTTTTATCCTTGCCATAAATTCTTTAGACACCGCAGGCAAGCCAAACATAATAGAACCTTCTAAAAGTTTTGAATATTCACCTACAATATCCGGAGAAACAATTTCTGAAAGCCCAACAAATACAGCATTTATTCCAAGTTCCTTAGCTTGTTTAATAGAAGCCAATGTTTCTGGCTGAAAAGAAACATTGAATAACGCCTGAATATTTTCTGACTTCAACTTTAACAAAGATGTCCTAAAATCATTATTTCCGGCATTGTATTCTTCCGAAACAGCATCATTGCCATACACATTTTTAATCCCTTTTAGACACAGGTTGCCGAATTCCAAATTAATTTTCAAAACGCCAACTTTATCTATGCCCCTGTTTTTAACCAGTTGAGCAACTTTTTGACAACTCGCTTCGTAGTTTAAATAAGTTTTATAAATATTATCACTCTCTTTCAGCGGTGTTATTGGCGCCGCATCATAAACATGCAAGATATTTTTATCTTTCACAAAAGACGTTACTGATATCGCGGCAGGGTTAAATTCACTGTAAATTGCATCAACCTTGTTTACATTTACTAACTTTTGGGCTGCATTCAAGGCAACTTTTGGATCCAGTTGTCCGTCTTCGATTATAAACTCAACATTAATTCCTTGTTTCTGTAAATCTTTTTTGGCTAATTCTACTCCCAATACTGAAGATTCTCCCCAATAAGCAACACCGCCAGTCAGCGGGGTTATCACTCCTATTTTAATCGGGGTGGTTTCAATCGGCTCGCCCGAGTCTTTGATTGAATAGCCGATTGCGACCGCTGCAACCACGATAACTGCGCCAATAATCCATTTTGTGTTTTTATTCATAGTTCTTTTTACCAGATGAAAGATTAATTTTTATAAACAACCTTTATTTATAATATATCTTTTTTATTTTTTTTCAATCACTCCCCCAATATGCCTCAATAACTTCTTTTTTGGGGAAGAGTCCCCGGAAGACAAAATACAAAAAACAACCGAGTATTATGCTCGGTTGTTTTTTGCGAATCTTTAATTTTTTATTATTTTCCCAGTTTTACAAATTCCCCGTTTTTGATAGTTTTGATTATTGTGGGTTTTATAACATCCCCATTAGAATCAAAACTCATAATTCCGGATACGCCGTCATAATTTTTTACGCCATAAAGATAATTTTTTATAGCTTCTCCATCAGGACCAACATTCTGTATAGCCAGCGCGATAAGCTTTAGCGCATCATAATTATTAGCTCCGTAAACTTCCGGCGCAAGA
>CAZXJG010000380.1:0-1651 GCA_964640985.1 uncultured Melioribacteraceae bacterium
TGTCATATAAAATAATTATCATTATTTTGAGAACAAATCATGTAGTATATTTCAAAATTCGGATTTAGTATTTTGCAAGTTAATAATAAGGTTAGTTACCTAATCCGTTTTAGTAAAAGTTGTTGTTTTTCCTTGAAAAATATAATTTAATTATGTATCTTTGTTGTAGAAACATCCAAAGGAGATTTAATTATGCGTATTAAAGTTAAAAAGTGGGGTAACAGCTTAGCGTTAAGGATTCCTAAAGCCTTTGCATTTCAGTCAAAGATTCGTGAAGATGAATATGTCAATCTTATTTTAGAAGGGAATAAAATATTCATTGAACCGGTTGATGAAAAGAAATATTCATTAAAAGAATTAGTTTCCGGAATAGATAAAACGAATCTTCATAGTGAGATTGACTTCGGAAAACCTGTTGGGAATGAGAAATGGTAAAATCGAAACATTATATCCCGGACATTGGGGATATAGTTTGGCTAAGCTTTAATCCTCAAGCTAGGCATGAACAGTCTGGAAGAAGACCTGCTTTAGTTATTTCTCCTAAAGCTTATAATGAAAAAACTGAATTAGCAATATTTTGTCCAGTAACAAATCAAGTAAAAGGTTATCCATTTGAAGTAAAGATTCCGGAGAAAATAGAAATTAGTGGCGTAGTTTTATCAGACCAAATAAAGAGCCTTGATTGGAAAATAAGAGAAGCTGAATTCGTATGTAAATTACCCAAATATGTATTAAAAGAAACGCTAAACAAGCTAAATGTTTTATTAAATACCGGGGGCGGTAACTAACCCGCCGTTATAAACCTTTAAGTTTTGACCATCAATTTGATATTGGCAATATAATCTATTAAATTGCCAAATAAAAGAGAAGAAATTATGATTACTACAATTGATAAATTCGGTCGTATTATTATTCCAAAAAGATTTCGTGAACGTCTTGGAATAAGTTTTAAGACAACTTTAAATATTTCCGAAAACGGCAATAGGATTGAAATTGAACCTGTTCAAGGCAATGAACCAGTTGTTAATAAAGATGGTATCCTTGTTTTTACAGGGAAATTAGATGACAAAAAAATCGACATTATTAGTAAAGATAGAAATAAAAGAATGCACAAATTGTTAACAAACGATGATTGATTTTGAAAATTCTATTTGATAGCTCCGTGTTAATCGCTGCCTTTGTTGAGTCTCATCCAAAACACAAATCGGCATTTTCTTTTTTGAGTAAAGCGAAAAGAAAAAAATTTGAATTATTTGTTTCGGCACATACAATTTTAGAAATTTATAGTGTTTTGACGAGTGCCCCATTTAAGCCTAAAATTACTTCTGTAATTGCAAAACAACTAATAGAAAATAATATTAAGTCTTTTGCAAAAATTGTTTACCTATCAGACAAAGATTATTTTACCATTATTGAGAAGATGAGTAGCTCCGGTTTAATCGGTGGAATTGTATATGACGCAATTATTGTAGAGTGTGCTTTGAATTCTAAAGTCGATGAAATTTTAACGTTAAACTCAAAAGACTTTTTGCGATTAACAAATGAAAGTTCAACGAAAGCACAATATAGAATCGTCGGTTTATAACCAGTTTTTTTATCCGACCCCCGATAAAAAACATCGGGACAAGCTAAATGAAAAGCCACGCCGTTA
>CAZXJG010000381.1:0-1650 GCA_964640985.1 uncultured Melioribacteraceae bacterium
ATCTAATTTGTGGAGAAGTTATAATATAATGCATATTTGGTTTTCGGATTTTTCCTTATGCTTCTCTCTCCCACCTTTTGCGGGAAGAGAGATTAGCCTGTCTGCTGGTAGGCAGGAGTGAGTTTATTTGAAATTAAAAAACCAAATTACAATTATACTAAATGTAATCTTTATTATTGCCAGAGTAATAATAAAAAAATAAAATCCGAGCAATTTATGTCTCATCAAGCCGCTACTTTCAATAGCTACCGGAGATATCGCTTCTAAAATATGAAGAATAAATGTTCTGAATTTATACTAAAATTGTTAAAAGTAATTTATATACGTCGTTTATAATAAATATAAACAGTAATAATTTATGAATTTTAAAAAGCCGAGACTAATTTGGATTTATTAGGAACAATAGGAAATACACCGTTAATTGAATTAAATAACATCACAAAAAGATTAAAAGCAAAAATATTTGCAAAGTTGGAATTTATGAATCCGGGCGGAAGTATAAAAGACCGCATTGCAAAATTTATGGTTGAAAAAGCGGAAAAGGAAGGGAAGCTCAAACCGGGCGATACAATAATAGAGAATTCTTCGGGTAATACTGCAATGGGATTAGCAATTGTATCTCGTCAAAAAGGATATAAATTGAAAATTGTTATTCGAAATACTACAAGCAAAGAGAAATTAAAAATGCTAAAAATACTTGGCGTGGATGTTATTGCTGTTGATGCATCATTACCGCCCGAATGGGAAAATTCTTATAATAACTTAGCTAAAACACTCGCAAAAAAAGATTCAAGTTTGTATTATGTTGATCAACATAATAATTTCAATAATAACAAGACTTATTACGAAACGTTAGGACCGGAAATTTGGGCACAAACCGGCGGCAAAATCGATTATTTTATTGCCGGCGTCGGTACAGGGGGAACATTATTCGGAACAGGTAAATATTTAAAAGAAAAAAATCCGGATATTAAAATAATCGGTATCGACCCAATCGGATCGGTCTTTTTTGATTATTTCAAATATAAAAATCTTATTAAATCGAAAAGGTATTTACTTGAAGGAATTGGAGACGAATTTTTAATAAAAACGGCACAACTCGAAATGATGGATAATATGTTTCAGATTAATGATAAAAAAGCTTTCGGCTGGACAAAAAAACTTGCTTTTGAAGAAGGGATACTCGCAGGCGGTTCAAGCGGAGCAAATATTTGGGGTGCAGTTCATTTATCAAAAAAAATTGATAAACAAGCTGTTATTGTTACTGTTTTCCCCGATTCGGGTTATAAATATCTCAGTACAATTTATAATGATGAATGGCTAAAGAAAAATAAAATAGATCCTTTATAAATTATAAATGTTAGAAATATTTATAGAATAAAATTTTATACTAAAGATTCATTATTAATATCATTGCTGTCAAAGACTTTTTAAGAATATTTATTTTGGACAGATGTGCAGCAAATAACAATTAATGCTCAAAACCATTCCTTTTTTTTACAAAGAAATTTCGAATAACTTATTTGTAAGAATAAAAATCTTTTATTAAGTTGAAAATTAACCATCTGAGGGCAGATTATTTTTAATAAAAAAAATCTATTATTCCAAAATCCCTTTGGATTTTTATTAATCTGCTATCAAATATAGTAA
>CAZXJG010000382.1:0-1642 GCA_964640985.1 uncultured Melioribacteraceae bacterium
TATTCCTTGATGAACATTCAGCTGAGGCCGGGGTCATGACCAGGGTAGAAGCGTTTGTTGATTTGATTAGGCGGCAGAAGTAGGTAAACAAGGGGTCATAGGTAAACAAGGGGTCATAGGTAAACAAGGGGTCACCCATTTAGATAAGTGTCAATAAGAAAACGCACTTATCCTGTAAGGCAATTCCCCTAAAAATTATTTAGTATTAAAAGAACATGGTATTTATATCCAACCGATTTCATTATCTTGAGAAGCACCGGATTGTACCAGTCTTCAGTCACCCATTGGCGGCGTCTAATTAATAGACCCGCATGATAATCTCGGAAGCGACTTCTCACTAATCAGACCTAAGGAAGCTATCCTTTTTGGATACTTCAGACCCCACAGAGTGCGGAAGCCGCCACCGACTGGACTTTCAATTCTTTTTTATAATAAAAAGGCCTTTTCTCTTTTAGAACATGATATATTATCTTCAACATATCTCTTGCTAAAACTACTTTCGCTGTATTATGGTTCTTTTGCCTCTTTATTCTTCTATACTTCTCATTCTTTTCAGGTAAACCCTTTATAAAATGATATACATTCTCTAGCAATATCCACTGTAGGTTTTTACATCTGTTATTATTTAATGGTCCTCGATATGTTTTATTAGCACTGCTTGAAACTCTAGGCGCTAATCCTGCATACGCACATAACCTGTTAAAAGATTTAAAACGAAAAATATCAATAATTTCTGACTTTATTAAAGCCGCACTAAAATAGCTTAACCCGCAAATACTTATTAAATTCAAGATGTCTTTATCTTGTTCTGCTGTTTTTTCTACTTCTTTCCTTATGCTGTAAAGTTTTTCTGTTAAATATTCTATCCGTTTAATGTGATTGACAATTAACATTGAATAAATTTTCGGAAGCTTATATACCTTGATCTCAGTTAATCTTTTATATGTCGTAAAATCCCCATTTGAATCTAATCCTAATTTATCAAGCAGGTTCTTTAACCGGAATATGTTTCTGGATCTATCCCTTACAAGAGATATACGATACCTCAATAGCTCCCTTACTTGACGTGTGCCTTTATCCGCAATTGTAACTATTGGTAAATATCCTTTGTATAATATTGTTGCTATCAATCTTGCATCTATTTTATCTGTTTTCTTATGTCTCTTTGCAAAAGCCTTAAGTTCATATGAGTTTGCTAGGTATACTTTTTTTGCATATTTCTCTGCCATATCAACAAAATAGTACCAATTATATGTTGCTTCTACGGCTATTTCAAAAGGTCTTGGGATTGTCTTAAAATATCTCTTTAAAATATCCGGTTTATTTGATATATTTTTACTATCAACTTTTTTACCACTACCATTAACAGTATAAAACCAGGATGTCTCTTTGTGAAGATCTACTCCGACGTAATTCATGGTGGTTCCTCCTTATGTTAAAATATGGTTGTTTATCACTTTCTATTTTAACAATTTTGTGAGGAATCACCATTTACAATATTTTATTTATCTAACATATTATCAGCCCTTGAAACGTGAAACGAGCAGAGGAAAATCCCATAAAATAAAAAGATATAAATAAAATTCTAACAAAGTAATCCAGCGTATTGTACAGCAGCGCGCAAACGCTGATTTTTGTCGTT
>CAZXJG010000383.1:0-1634 GCA_964640985.1 uncultured Melioribacteraceae bacterium
TCCGAATCAAGTATGGCATCCTTGATTTGCGTTGCAGCATCCACGCGCCCGCCAAATGTATCAATATCAAAAATAATAGCCTTTGCTCCAGCCTCTTCGGCTGTTGCAATAGCGCGCTCAATAAAAGGTGGCAGACCTAGATCAATTGTCCCTTGTATCGGCACTCGATAAACAATTGTTTCAGCAGAAATTGTTGATAAACATAAATAAATAAATAATAATATTCGCATTTTCATAATTTCACTTCAAATCAGTGTTAATTTTAATACTGTCATCAGAGAAATTATTTTATATTTAGCAATATTGCAGAACATTTTACAAACAAATGCGCTTTCATCATAAAATATCATATTATGCCTTAGTTCTTTTTTCAGGTTGGTTACGCAGTCTGTCTGAGGCGGAACGTGACCGTCTTGGGTTCCGAATTGCACATCTTATGTATTATGTACTCGCGTTAAGGAAAAAAGATTCAGCAAAAAATATTGCTATTGCTTTTCCAAACAAACGTAATCAAACCCAAAACAGAATATTGAAAAATACTTATGTTTTTTTTGCAAAATCTTTCTTACAGTTTCTGGCATTACCAAAATCGTATCGATTTGTTCAATTCGATGTTGAGGGGGGGAATTTACTGGATAATGCTATTAAAAATGGGAATGGTGTTATTCTTGCCACCGGTCATTTCGGAAAGTGGGAAATAATGAGTTCCTGGTTAGGTTACGCTGGTTATGAGTCCTTTGCTGTGGCCCAACACCAAGGAAATAGGGGCGCTGATTTATTTTTTAGAAATCTCCGGGAAAAAACCGGAATGGCCATTCTATATCGTAAATCTTCTCTGAAAAACATGTATCGAATTCTCGAAGAAAATAAAATATTAATTCTTGCCAGCGATCAGGATTCAAAGTCCCGCGGAGTATTTGTGAACTTTTTTAATAAGCCGTCTTCTACCCCTAAAGGCGTTGCTCGTTTTCATTTAGAAACACGATCTCCTGTATTATTTATCACGTGTCATCTTGGGAAAAACGGTCGGTATACAATGCATATTCAACCTGTCATACCAAATGGAGAGCCAACCGTTGAATCCATTACGCAGGCATTCACTGATTTATTGGAAGAAAAAATTCGTCAGTTTCCTGAACAATATTTCTGGTTTCACAGACGCTGGAAATCAAAACCACCTGTTTCACAATGAATATTATTAACATTAAATCTGCTGACGCCGTTATGAAGGCCTTTGATATCCTTGAGTCTGGTGGAGTGATTGTTTACCCAACAGACACAATTTACGGTTTTGGTGTTGATGCTAAAAACGATGCGGCAATAAACAAATTAAATATTATTAAAGACCGCCAACAATCAATCAGCGTCTTGGCTCCTGATAAAAAAACAGCTCTTTCATGGGCAAACGTTTCATATGAAGAAAAAGAATTAATTGCGGATAAACTTGGAGGAAACACGACAGTAATCTTTCCTGTAAAAGACGGCATCGTGAGCTCCATGATTTTAGGGAAAGACAATACTCTTGGGGTAAGAATCCCTCATCATAAATTCTGCAATACACTTTCATCAATTGCTTCAAACCCTTGCACAACCACCAGTGTAAATAAACATGGTTCTTTTCCATTGAATGATCC
>CAZXJG010000384.1:0-1612 GCA_964640985.1 uncultured Melioribacteraceae bacterium
TGAAGGAACTATGAAATGTCAAAACTTCTGATTTGTCCCAAAGGTAATGTCAATAGCGTTTACAATGAAGATATTTTTGTCGCTGTCGGGTATAGCAAGAATTCTGTGAATTATTGGGCCTTTGTTGTGTAATCATTGCAAAATTGAGTGCGGGTAACCAAAAAGGCGTGAAGTTTAGCTTAGGAATAAATTTAGCCTGCGGATTTAAGGTTGTCCTTGATAGCAAAATAAATAAAATTGTATAATATTATGGTATAGTTTAGCATTAGATTATAATTCAAATAATTAAATTTAACACCGATTATTTACAAAAAAAGGAGCGAAAATGAAAAAATCATCAACCATTGGCGGAGCGAATGCGTTAGTAATCAAAGTAAGTATTATAGCAGCACTTGCAGGTCTGCTGTTTGGTCTCGACATTGCATATGTTAACGGATCTTTGGATCTAATCGTAAAAGAATTTAGCTTAACAGTTCCTCAATCCGAAAGAATTGCAGGAATATTATTGATTGGTGCAGCTATTGGAGCGGCATTCAGTGGTTGGCTTTCCAAAAGATTCGGGCGGAAAAAAGTTCTCATACTTGCTTCATTAATTTTTGCGCTTTTTACTTTTTTAGGAGTTTTTGCTCCTACATTTACTGTGCTTCTTGTTGCTCGTTTTATTATTGGACTGGCAGTTGGTATTGCTTCATTTGTTGCTCCGCTTTATCTGTCGGAAATAGCGCCCTATAAAATAAGAGGTGGACTTATTGCGATGTATCAGCTTATGATTACAATAGGTATATTTGCAATGTTTTTGTCAAATGCAGCTCTTATTCACATCGGATCATGGAGATTAATGATGTCTGTAATAGCTATTCCGGCAGTGATAATGTTTATAGGAGCTCTTTTTCTTCCTGAAAGTCCAAGATGGTTGGTCCTTGTAGGAGAACCCGGGAAAGCTGAAAAAGTACTGAAAAAAATTAGAGCGTCCGATGAAGAAGTGGCTTTTGAATTAAATGAAATTAAAGACAGTGTTAAAATCAAAAGCAGTGGATGGGCCATGCTGTCTAAACCTTTTTTTAGAAAAATTCTTATTTTGGGTATTTTACTGCAGGTATTACAGCAATTTTCAGGAATGAATGCCTTTATGTATTATTCGGGGCAGGTATTTAAGGCTGCAGGTTTAAGTAATCCTGTTATTGCTACTATAAGTATTGGTTTAGTTAATGTTCTTACTACTATTCTTGCAATTAAATACGTAGATAAACTGGGAAGAAAACCAATTCTTTATTTCGGGCTTACAATTTTGGTTGTTTCATGTGCTGTTGTAGGATATATCTTCAAGATGAAACCACCGGGAACCGAGATGACGTCTGGTGAGCAATGGGCAACTCTTATATTTTCTTTGTTGTTTATTTTTGGTTTTGCTGTCTCACTTGGACCTATTGTCTGGATTCTTTGTTCTGAGATTTTCCCTTTAAAGGGAAGAGATTTTGGTATAACAGTAACTACTACCACCAACTGGATTTCTAATGCTATAATTGGAACCTATGTCTTAACATGGTATCAGAACCTCGGTGTAGGCGGTACATTTTGGCTCTTTGGCGGATTCTGCGTAATAGGTTTCTTT
>CAZXJG010000385.1:0-1611 GCA_964640985.1 uncultured Melioribacteraceae bacterium
TAATGGGCATCCTCAGGTTTCAGCCTGATGTCGGTAGTTGGCAGAAATCATTCAAATTAGTTACGACATTTGTACGTGCCTGCGTTTGAGAAAAAAGTAAGTCTGGCAAAAAGATTTATCTAAGGGATTGTTATGAGATAATCTATCCGTTTCATTTAACTATGGGTGTGGCATAATGATGAACCGGTTCATTATAATGAGTTTAAGCCACGAACCGGATTTTGATAAGAAATTTAATTTTTTTGGTGATTTATTTTTTTTCAAAAAAAATTAATACATTTACCTAAGTACATGACAAAAAATTGCAGTAGTTTTTAAGTTTTTCTAAATCATTGGTATTAATAACCTTAGCCAGGCTGTTTAATCCAAACTTAAAGAAGGAGTAAGCCTTTCGTCCGTGTTTTTTTACGGGAATTGGCTTTAAAGAATTCAGGTATATTCCAATCTTGTAAGTCCAAACAAAAGCAATCAATACCAGAGAAAGTAATTTCTCAATTCTGTCAAGATTTGTCAAATGTGTATCTTCTATGTTGAAGCCACTTGATTTTAAAGCCTTAAAAGCCGATTCTATTTGCCACCTTTGCTTGTACAACGTTTTTGATTCACCGGGTTCGTTGAACGAAATAATAATCTGTAATTCGGGCTTCCCGTCTCTGCCCATTACTTTCGAACCAGATATATAACAGAGCTGATTGTTTACTTTTACAATTTTCTGGTAAAATGTAAACTGATTGATTTTCAATTGGTGAAACAATATAGAAGCTTTGATTTTATGTCCGTTTCGGGGGATGATAACATAGAAGTTTTCTCTTATTCTAATGTGATAGCGGATTTTATAGTCATTCAAATAAGCAATCCACTCTTCTCCGATGAACTCTCTGTCGGCCAACAAACAGTCTATTGAATCAATACCGAACAACCTGATATAACGTTCCATTAAATTAATTCTCTCAGCAGTAGAAGAATTCCCAAATTTATTCATCGTGCTGAACAAGACAGGAAAAGCAACCCCCTGATAAACAACACCCAAAACAAGTATATTGATATTTTTATCTCCAAATTTCCAGTTGGTTCTATCTAAGGCAAGTCTGAAGGGAGGTTTGTGTGGTAACAAAGCAAAGATAAGACGGGCTATTATGTCGCTATCCAAAACATATCCTGCCATAAATCTTTGAATCCTACGAAGAGAAGATAAAGTATGTGCCTCATTTTCAAAAGCAACAGCAACCTTCTCAAAAGTAACAGTTTGTACTTTGCTCAAAGCAATTATAAACAAGCCAATGAACTTAATCCGGGCTAAATTTAATTCACCTCCAAAAATCTTTACTAATGTGTCATTTAAAACACTAATTTTACTTTCAATTCTGGTATTCATGTATTAGATGTTTTTGTGTTTAAAAACTTATCTAATATATTGAATACCAGTTTATTAAATACAAGAAAACAAAAAAGTTATTACCGAGTTATTAACATAATTAATTGTTTGTTAGCTGATTATACTCAATAATTCAAAAATTGTCATGTACTAAGTACATTTACATCGTTATTAGTGAGTTAATTTAGCTAATCATAGATAATCACGGTAGTTTATATACGTAATATTAATTGACA
>CAZXJG010000386.1:0-1595 GCA_964640985.1 uncultured Melioribacteraceae bacterium
ATGAGTTCCGGAATTGAAAATAAGAATTTAACAAACAATTTTATTGCATGTTGGCCTGACCAAAGTACAATTATATCCGAGTATGATCATGGTTCTGATATTTATTGGTATTTAAAAAGTCGCGAAGAAGAAATAAATAACAAAAAACTGCGTGACCGCTGGGATATGCGCTGGCTTCATTTCGGATGGAGCAGTTTACAGGGGTATATAGATTATTTAATGAAAACTGATTTCAATTATGCTTTAAAAAATCCTTCTATAAAAAATGTGATTGTTTCTCAATTTGATAATGCAACACACGTGCGAATAAAACAATCATTCAAAACCGAAAAAGTACATACTCTTTTAAAATCATTAATAAAATTGTATGAAAATATCATTATTTCTACAGAAAATCAGTTTCAAGGATTAAATCATGTTTTGAAATGGGAAGTTGTTTTTACATGCATATTGCAAACGGCAGGAACAACGTATGGTTTATTGATATTGGGGAAAATTAAACGTGAATTAAATAATAATGAAATTTACGGTCTCAATACCAAAATAATTCAAGAATACATTGAAGATGTTACTGCGTATGGATATTTACCAAAACCGGTTGTATTTGCAGCGCTTCGATTTCAACGCTGGATGGATTTAAACAAACATGCAACGATTCAGGCACAGGGTGAAATTCTTCAAGAATTATATAAAGATTATAAATTACATGAATTGTATGAACAATATCCGGCGATTAGGTTCAGATTCTATTTATTGACTTGTTTTTTGGATCACGAATCAGATGTTGCGAAAGAACTTCTCCGTTTATCCTCAAGGCTATCCAATTCATCGATTGAAAATGAAGAGCTTGAAACACGAATACATGTTTTAATAAATAACCCAAATTGTTCTGAAAATGATGCATATTTCCTAACTCGATTAATCTATCATCACGTTGAACCCTCAGATTATGCTGAATTGATTCTTCATGATACCGGAATGCAAAAACCTGATTTAGTCGTCATAATCAAGGATAAAACGAATAAACAGTTCACCATTCGGCCTGCATATAAACCAAAAGAATTAGCATTATTTCACGACTTACTTCTATCATTTAATTTGCACGCAAATTTTACTGAAGATCATAAATTTTTATTAATGTTTTCACCGGGTAATAAACAATGTGGTGGTATTTACTGGAAAATAATTGATGAAAAAACAGCTCATTTGGAAAAAATAGCTATCGATGAAAAATACCAGGGAAATGGTTTGGGAGAAAGACTACTAAATGAATGCCTGCACCGATTAAAAAAGAATAATATACAGCATGTAACCGTTGCGTTTATGAAATCGGTATTTTTCCAATATCATGGATTTAAAACCGATGCTAATTTTGCCGGATTAGTAAAAAAACTCTAGTGTCACTGTCAAGTGTGCAGTACGCAAAAAGTCGCAGGAATTTTTGTCGATAACAAGGCGAATATTTTCAGCATAGCATGAGCCTATGGTTAAGATATTCAACGAAGTAAGCGGCAAAAAGAGCAAGACTTGGTTGCGCTAATACAGGCTTGACACGACACGAGTATAACATTACATAAACCAATACATCAGACACT
>CAZXJG010000387.1:0-1593 GCA_964640985.1 uncultured Melioribacteraceae bacterium
GTGCATTTTTAATTTTTAGAAGACGATTTGAAAGTTCGGTAATCTGTGCCGAGTTTCTGTAATTGGTTCTTAAAATTTTAATTTCATTGGCAGATATATCGTGGCGATAAAACATGGTTTTTATGTGCGTCCAGGAGAAAAAATTAGGATGAACAATTTGGTTGGCATCACCGCAAAGAATGAAACTTTCGGATACTTTCAGGGATTTTAAAATGATATATAATTGAATATTGGTAAAATCCTGTACCTCGTCAATAATAATAAAATCGTATTTGGGTCTGCAGTAGTTCAACCATTTGTAAGAGATTATGTTTATGTCGTAAAACTTGTTGTCTTCAACAAACTCAAGATATTTTAAAAATGCATCATAGACTTTATTTCTTTCACCCGAAAGATATATCGACTGTTTAACACCAAGTCCGAGATAATCATCCCTGCTGAGATATTCTTTGGTGATATCCATTCCGGACAACACCCCCCGGAATTCCTCAAAGAGTTTATAAGAATTTTTTATGCCGAGCGCCTGCTTCCGCGGGTGAAGCCACCTTTCGTAACTTTTATAATCCAATTCCCGACGGGGAATAATTCTTAATGTTTCAAGGAACTCTTTATAAGATAAAAAATCGACTTCCTGTTTTTCGTTTAAGTAATTATTTGAATAATAAAGCTTTGCTGAATTTTCGGCAAGGTAAGGCGACAGCGTAACATAAAGGATATTTCCTTTAAGCGGTTTTATTTTTTCCAACGTAAGAACGGTTTTTCCGCTTCCGGCAGAACCGACGATTACCACCGGCGGTTGAACAGTAAATATATCTTCCTGAATCTTATCAAATGAAATGTATTTATCCAGTAAATGGAATTTGTTGGAATGAGGATTAACGTAAGTTAGCTCAACCGTGTTTTCTTTGGGAACATCTTTTTCGGTTTTTAATGGGACTAATTTGTCTTCATCAATTTTCACTCCCTGCAAAAAACGTGACTTATCATAGTTGTGATTCTTTATTACTTCGAGCAAAAGAATGCAATATTTCCCTTTATTATAGCCAAACTTAAAAAGTAATCTGTTTTCATAATCCAGTTTTGCCCGGTAATATCCGGTATTTTTCATCTTTTTTATGTCGGCAGAAATAAAATCGCCGTTTTCTAAAAATGCAACCGTCTTTTTGTATTGCTTTGCCAAACCAGCATAAGACAAATCTTTATAAACTAATATATCCATACCTTTCGTCTAAAGAAAAATAACAAGTTTATGAATCATAATTTCCGACTCAAAATTATTAAATAATACAATCGGAAAAATAATTTAATCCGGCCTAACCAAAGATTCTCATTTAACCCACATTACGAAGTTGTTTAAAGTCTACCAAGTAAATTATAGATTAAATATTTAAAAATCAGCCAATAAATTCCTTTATTCCCCTTCTCGAAGGGGTGCAGGGGTAGGTCATTTTAAAAAACTATTTATTGGCTGATTTTTAAGCCATTAAAATTGTTCATGGCTTTAGACTTTAAACAACTTTATTAAAAATCAAACTAACTAACTAAAGTTTCGGACTTCATAATTGCTTCTTTATCAACAAAATAATATGGACA
>CAZXJG010000388.1:0-1575 GCA_964640985.1 uncultured Melioribacteraceae bacterium
TCATTTTGTTTGTCGATAAATTCTAAACATTCCGGTGTGATTGATATTTCTCTCATGGGGCAAAAGTAACGAATATGTTACATAAATGCAAGTATATTACGAAGTATTGCATTTATTAGTTAGTTTATATTCCTCTGTTATTATTTATTTAACCTAAATAAAAATAAACAAAGCCTCAAATGGAAAAGAAAAAGCTGCTTAATCAACTGCGTGAAGTAATACGAATGAAACATTTATGCTGTTAAGGTGCAACCGTGGCAGCCGCAAACAAATCATTTTTTTACATCCCCCTAAATTCCACGCGTTTACCTATTGATGTTAAACCCAACAATGCATCTTGAGTAGAAAAAATATGATTGAGTTCTTTTAATTCTTCTTCGCAGCCTTTTGCTTCATCAATAAGTTTTTCGGCTATTTCTAAAGCTATGGGCGCTTTCCTTTTTATTACTTTGCAGAGTTTTAAGGTGTCTTCACCGGTTAAGCTCCCTGATTTAACGGTATTACTTTTTATGTCAGTTATTTTATTTAATTTAAAAAATTCTGCAATCGGTACCCATTTATCATTTACAGTTGAAGAAAGTTTTTTGGGAACCGGAATCTCCATCTTACCTTCAAGTATTTCAAAGAAATCATCTATGCTTATTATTTGATCAATTAAACCAATCTGCTTGCCTTGTTCCGCATTTAACATCTTCCCTGTGTAAATAAGATACTTTGTTAACTCTTTTCCTATTTTTCTTTGCGTTCTCTGTGTCCCGCCCAAACCGGGATAAATTCCTATTCCTGTTTCCGGGAAAGCCAACACAGCTTTTGGAAGAGCAAGAATTACGTCTGCACACAAAGCTAATTCAAGTCCGCCTCCCAGGGCAAGTCCGTTTATAATTGCAACTACTTCTTTCTTCGATTCATCAATTTTTTTAAAAACTTCCTGACCGAATTTTGTAAATCTTTCTATGTTTGAGATGGAATTATTTTTAATGTTCTTTACAAAAAACTTAATATCGGCGCCGGCAACAAAGGCTTTTCCCAAACCGTAAATAATTATAGTATCAATATTATTATCCTCTTCGGCATCGGTAAATTTTATATTCAGTTGGTTTACTTCTTTTTCATTTAAAGCGTTCATATCTTCGGGTCGCGCCATTTCTATTATGGCAATATTATTTTTCTTTTTTAACTGAACGTAGTCAATTTTCCAGTTTTCTTTATTGATGGATGTTGGAAATTTTTCAGCATAATTTTCAACAATATAGCTGACTAATGAGTTTACTTCTTCTTCCCCGCTTTTATTCATAAGATCAATTGGTCCATTTCTCCACCTCAAACCGATTTTTGCTCCTCTGTTCAACTCGGTTGGGGTGCACACTTTTTCTTCCAAAATTTGCGAACAAACAAAGTAAACACTCGCAAGCATTCTTTCTTTAATTTTATTTTCCGTTTCTTCATCAATTTTTGCATTCTTGTCAATTTTATTAATTATCCAATCTTTTTTAGATTCAGCTTGTGTTTTAAGCAGGGAAGATGTTTTATAAAAATCGCCGAAAATCTCCAATGTTTTCTGTGCGTGATAGGCAA
>CAZXJG010000389.1:0-1574 GCA_964640985.1 uncultured Melioribacteraceae bacterium
TTTAGGGGGTGGAATAGAATAACTTGCATATAATACAAGAATAAATAACTGTTATCTATGAGTTGTAATTCGATAACTTATTTTATTCCACCCCCTAAAATATGATTTTATGAAATAAGAATTGCTTTGTAAAAAATTGTTTTATATTAAGTATATTTTAAAAAAGAAGTTTTTTACAAAAAGAAGGGCTAAAAAATGATTATGAAAAAAAATCCTGCTATTTATGAAATTAATACAAGAATTTGGCTAAGAAAATTTGATACAAAAGAAAAGAAAGCAACTTTGTCCGATGTTCCCGATTCTTATTGGGAAGATTTAAAAGAAAAAGGCTTCGCTTACATTTGGCTAATGGGAATTTGGAAAACCTGCGAATCTACAATCGAAAAATACTGTTTTGATGAAGAGTTGGTTCAAAACTATTCAAAAGCATTAAAAGATTGGAAAAAGGAAGACGTTATCGGGTCACCTTATGCAATTGATGTTTATGAAATAAATCCTTCTATTGGAAGCGAGGAAGAGCTTTTAAATTTGAAATTAAAATTGAATATAAAAGAAATGAAATTAATTTTAGATTTTGTTCCTAATCATTTTAGTGCCGATACATCACTTTTAAAAACAAATCCCGGAATATTTTTATCTGCTTCCGAAGAATTTTATGAAAAAGATAATTACACGTTTTATAAACCGTTTCCAAATTCAGATAAAATATTTGCTCACGGTCGCGATCCGTTTTTCCCTGCATGGCAAGATACTCTCCAAATAAACTATTTTAATCATGAATCACGTGAATTCATGATTAAACAACTTATAAAAATAACAAGATTTGCCGACGGTGTACGGTGCGATATGGCAATGTTATCTATGAATAATGTGTTTCGAAACACTTGGGGCGGGGTTCTTTCAAGTTTGAATGTTGACAGTCCGCAAAAAGAATTTTGGGAAACTGCAATAATTATCATAAAGGATCTGAAAAAAGATTTCCTTTTTATCGGCGAAGCATATTGGGAATTGGAATATGACCTTCAACAGATGGGCTTCGATTATACATACGACAAAAAATTAACCGATAGATTACTTACCGGATATGTACCTGAAATAAGAAGTCACTTATATGCAGAATATTCGTATCAAAAAAAATCACTTCGATTTATTGAAAATCACGATGAAGAAAGGGCAATAACATCTTTCGGGAAAAACAAATCGAAGGCTGCAGCTATCATTATTAGTACAATTCAAGGTATGCGTTTCTATTACGACGGGCAATTTGAAGGCAAAAAAACCCGCATTCCAATTCAGCTTGGCAGAGAACCGATTGAGCAGCCAATTGAATATATACAAACTTTTTATTCCCATCTGCTGGAAATTACCAGCGAAATAATTTTTCACGAAGGTATATGGATGATGCGAAATCCTGTTCCGGCATGGGAACATGATGAAAGTTATAATAATATTTTGGCGTGGTCCTGGAAATATTTAGATGAAAGAAGGTTGGTTGTTGTTAATTATTCCGACCGGTTTGCAGAATGCCGATTATTTCTTGATATCAATGAATACCCCGAACAATTTGTTTTAAG
>CAZXJG010000390.1:0-1555 GCA_964640985.1 uncultured Melioribacteraceae bacterium
TGTCTCTTGAGTTCTTTCTGAAAGACCAAAAAGTTGTAAATCTTCTTCCATTCTAATAATTACTGATGTGTACATTATATATCTCCGGTTTGTTTATAAATTGTGTTTGTTAAATTTACCGGAAATATATAATTTGTAATAAAAGTAAACGTTATTTTTGGTAATTCAGGTTAGCTCGAGAATCTGCCGCTTTGCGGCTTAGTTCAACAAGCTTTTCCACCCGACCCCCGATAAAAAACATCGGGACAAGCTGGGTGAAAAGCCACGCCGTTATGCAACTATACAAATATATCTAACATCTAAAACAGCTTGCTCATCTTTGCGGAAATGTGTATATATGGATATACATTCTGAAAATTTAAACTAGGAGAATTTACAATGTTAACCAAAATTCAAAAATGGGGAAATAGTCAAGGAATACGTATCCCAAAAAATCTTCTTAAAAATACACAAATTCAAATTGGAGAAGAGGTTGATATTATTGCTCAAGTTGGAAAAATTATTATAGAATCAACAAATAAAATTCATGGAAGATATAGCATAGACGAATTAGCAAAAAAATGCCAGATGAATACAATCCAACTGAGGAAAATTGGGGTGCACCTGTTGGAAAGGAGGTTTGGTAAATGCCTCGATATATTCCTGAAAAAGGTGACTTTGTCGCTGTGACATTTGATCCGCAATCAGGACATGAGCAAAAAGGACGACGACCTGCATTGGTTATAAGCAATAAAGTTTTTAATAAAGCTACGGGACTTTCTATTGTCTGTCCAATTACAAATACAAATCGTTCTATTCCTTTTCATGTTAAAATTCCGAAGGAGTTTTCTTTAACTGGTTATATTATGGTTGAACAGGTTAAGTCGATAGACTTCAAAAGTCGTAAAATCAAGCTAATAGAGAAAGCATCTAGTAATATTATGGTTGATGTACTGGGTATTTTAGATGCTTGCATTTATCAAGATGCCTAACCAGTTGCTCAAAGCGACAGCGTTTTCGCTTGCGGCATTTTTGTAATCTTTAAGTTTTCATTACCGTTTCGGCATTGCTGTTCGGTTGTGTTAGTAAATGAAAGTTTTGTAGTAAATAATAATTCTTTTAATAAATTTGGCTGTGTTGTTAGTGGCTGCGCTTTAGCAACAACGCCGTTATACACTTAGCAAAATTTGTAATTAAAATGTGTAACAAAAAATAAATATTTGCAAAGAAGCGAATTATAATATTTCCGAATAGTATTTAAAATCGAATAATTTCTCAAAGGATTCAGCTACAATTTTCTTGAATTTAATAACGTTAATCGTTATTATCATTTTATGATTAAAAGTTTTTCAGATAAATACACAGAGGAGTTATTTAATCGTCAAAAGGTAAAAAAATATCCTGCTTCTATTCTAAAAGGTGCCTACAGAAAATTGCTTTTAATTGATGCAGTTGAAAGAATAGACGATTTAAGAGTTCCGCCGGGCAATAGACTTGAAAAATTATCCGGTGATTTATACGGTAAATATCTATTGTAACAAAATCCCTTTAGATTTCTCAAGCGCACTGTTTTCAA
>CAZXJG010000391.1:0-1539 GCA_964640985.1 uncultured Melioribacteraceae bacterium
GCATTAAGATTGATTAATGCAGAGTTATGCATAATATCCGCATCGTGCTCGCCGGTAAAAACATAACCCGCACTGCCCATATCCGCAGCAAGTTGATATATCTCGTCAAAATCTCTATCAATTACGTTTTCTACTACCCGGGGGTCTCTTAAATCACCGATTACAAAGTCATCAATTTCAAGTCCTTGGTGTTCGTTGTGTTTTAGGTCAACGCCTCTAACCCAAAACCCTTCTCTTTTAAGTTTGTTTGCCAAGTGACCGCCGATAAATCCACCGGGCGCCGAGTACTAATGCTGTTTTTATTGTTTTTTCCTTTTCAGCTCTATTTTTTAATTAATTTGTGAAATAAATCGATATACTGATCTGTTATCTTTTCCCAAGTGTAATTCTCGATAATACGATTTCTTGATACATTTTTTAAATGCTCAATTTGTTCAGTATTATTTTCAATTTGTTCAATTAAAGATTTCAAATTATTTTCTTCCTTTGTGAAAAACAAACCATATTTACCATCAGCAAGCATTTCCCGCGTAAACACAGTATCTAATGCCATTATTGCACATCCATAAGCAAGTGCATGAAGCATAGTAGGATTAGTTCCACCAAACTCATGACCATGGAAATAAATGAAACAATTGTGATATAATTCTGCTAACTCAACTTGGTCTGTTACAAACCCAAAATATTTTTCACTTTAAATTTTTATCATATCAAACAGATTATAAAAGAACTCTTTAGACCACACATCTAATTCTGAACTATTTTTAATGAATGGAATAATATCTCTTTTTGCACTTTCAATGTCTAAATTATCTATTGAGGAAAAATAAAGTTCTTTTAGCTCTTCTTTTGTCATGTTCTCTTTTTGATAGTTTTCTGACTGATGCATTCGTTTAAGCAAATGGTTTAGTTCTAAAGGAATTTCTTTTTTTATAAACCAAATTAAATCGTACCAGTCTCTTCCCTTTACTCTTTTCTTCCATTTCCTAAACAATAATGCGTGCATTTTACCTGCGAACAAATAGGATGGAGAAATAAGTTTAACACTACATGGTATTGGTTCAAGTAAAAATTTGTTTTCTGTTTCAAAAATATCCGGTGGATTTATATCAACTTCTAATTTTATTTTTAATAATTTTCCTTTCGGAATCATTTCAACAATTTCTTTTGGTGCACCAACTTCTATTATATTTGTTGCCGTATCCCCTTTCAAAAATGCTGATTCTATGTTGCTTTTATTCTTTTTCTCTTTTTCAAGAATAGAAATTTCAAAACCTATACTAGAAATTTCTTCTTTTATTGCTGCAAAATATTTGTTGAAATCAAATTTATGTTGTGGTTTTAGTAAAGTAAAATCTAAATCTTCCGAAAAGCGTTGTAGTCCGTAAAATATTCGTAATGCTGTACCTCCATAAAAAGCTGCATGCTCATAAAAACCTGCCCTCCATAAACCTACAAGTGCTGTTTGCTGAATTATTTCTTTTAGTGCATTTTCATAATCACTGCTTGAGCTAAGATTATATTTTTCTAATAAATCTT
>CAZXJG010000392.1:0-1521 GCA_964640985.1 uncultured Melioribacteraceae bacterium
TTTGAAGAAATTTATTAAGGAAAATAATATCGCTCCACATGCTCTTTTTTGGAAAGTGTACGGTAAATCGGAAGGAACAAAAGATATTGCTCAAAAAAGTTATATCACTAGAGAATTTCAGAATAGATGCTATAGAATACGAATTATTTTTCTCTCAAAGAATCAAATAAAAAAAGAATTACCAAATTTAAAAAGTTTTACTTCTTTTCGTGAAGCAATGCCATTCTTTGATAATAAAAAATATAAACTACAAGGCAAAGAAAAAGAAAAGTTGTTAAGCCTGCTAAATTCTGGAAAAGATTATAAGTTCATAATGAAAGAAATCAGCAAATTACAAAAAGAAAAAATTGGCATCAAAAATCCAAGAACACAAAGATTAAAAGATTTAGAAAAAGAGAAAGAGATTTTTATAAACTTTTATAATTCAGTGTATCAACTTTTAAATGAACCACCAGAAAAAGTAACTCTTAAATTAGAAAAAAATCATATTGATTCCCATTATATAATAATGTTGGCAAAAAACACAAATGCACTTTCTCAAGATGGGCTAAAATTCACAACATTTACTATTAAAAATAGTATACAAAATCTACTATGGAATGCTTCACTCATTATCTTCGCAAAAATAGGAATTCATTGTTGCTCACAAAGAAAATAGAAGTTTTTGAAATATGAAAATAAAAAAAATTCCAAAGTACAAGAACCTCCTATTGTCGGCTTTTGTTTTCCAATACATCAGCTAACATAGCATATCTGGTTCGCACTTTTCTCCGAAAAATGCTCTCCCAAATTGCTATCGCAACTTCAGATATGCCAAAACGTTGTGTGCAAGGCGAAGAAACTACAAAAGAGTAAAAATGGCAAGTTTTAAAGTAGGGCGATAGATAACATTACGTGATTTTATCAAAATTGTAGATAAGATTAAAGAAAATACCGAGAAAAAAATAATTATGCAGAACTTCTATTTCGTGGACAAAACAGAGACAAACCTTTACTTCCTAAATTAGCACGATTAAGATTAAATGGTAATATAAGTCATATCGGGGCCGTGTCTTCTCTTTAATATTCATCAATATCATGATATCATACTTCTTAATTACCCAACTTCCCCCTGATTTTTATACATTACTAAGAAAACCTTTCAAATTCAACATTTTTTCTTGACATTTTTCGCATTGTAGTGTATATTTTATACACTATGGCATTCATTAGAAAGATTAAAAAGAAAAATGCTGTTTATCTCGCTGAAGTTGAAAGTTATCGGGAAAATGGCAAAGTTAAACAAAAGGTCCTGCGTTATATTGGCAAAGAAGTAAATGGAGAAGTTGTCAGAAAGGTTGCTACTTCAGGTATCGAAGTCGAAACTGTAAAACAATATCTGGATTATAAAACCCTGCATGATCTTGCCGGTCAGCTTGAAATGACAAAATTATTTGGGGATGCATCTAAATATATTTTATTGCTGGTTTATACACAGATTATTGCAAGAAAATCTCTTTACAAACTCCCTGAACATATAGA
>CAZXJG010000393.1:0-1517 GCA_964640985.1 uncultured Melioribacteraceae bacterium
AAGACGGAAATAAAATATTTAAAATAATAATTAAATCGGATAAAAAACTAAAGTCTATTACATTAGGAGGGAAATATATCCCGGATGTAAACAAAAAAAATAATATAATGAAATTTTAAAAAGTTTCAGTATAAGCCTTAGCGGGTGGAATAATAAGCTGTAAATCTATTATATATAGATTATTCTTCCACCCCCTTAAGGGTTTGGTATTAACTTTTTTAGCTTACAGATACCATTTATGGAAAAAGAAAAAAAATTTCAATTAAATAATGCAGTAACTATTGGTGCTGCACATATGGTGCACGATATTTATTCATCGTTCTTAGCGCCGATTTTGCCGTTATTAATTGAAAAATTAAGTATGTCCCTTTCCTTAGCCGGTCTGCTGTCCGTTGTTCAAAGAATTCCGTCTTTATTAAATCCTTTAATAGGTCTTGCAGCCGATAAGCTGCCTATACGTTATATGCTGATTATTGCTCCTTCCATTACTGCCGTTAGTATGAGTCTGCTCGGCGTTGCTCCAAGTTATACCGTTTTGGTAATTCTTTTATTTGTGATGGGTATTGGTGCATCTATGTTTCATGTTCCCGCACCTGTTATGATGAAACATGTTTCAGGTGAACGTATAGGTAAAGGAATGAGTTTTTTTATGTTTGGCGGAGAAATTGCCAGAAGTATTGGACCTTTGGTTATACTTGGTGCAGTTTCTATTTGGGGACTCGGTGGTACATATAAATTAATTCCGTTCGGACTTATTGCATCGCTCATACTATTTTTCAGATTAAAAAATATTCAAATTTCAAAAGACTTTAAGAAAAGAGAAAAACAAAAAGGTAATATGGAAACTTTTAAAAATGTGCTCCCATTATTTATTACAATCACAGGAATAATTTTTTTTATTGCCGTTATGCAAGGTTCATTAACGGCATTTCTGCCGACTTATATTACGGAAAAAGGAAAGAGCCTTTGGATAGGAGGGTTTTCCCTATCCGGTCTTGAACTTGCCGGCGCTGCGGGCACATTTTTTTCAGGAACAATTTCAGATAAGATTGGTCGTAGAAATACACTTTTGATTATTGCTGTTGTTTCACCTGCTTTAATGTGGCTGTTTATTCTTAGTAATAATCTGCTGGCTATTTTCTTTTTAATTGTGCTCGGCATATTTTTGTTCGGCACCACGCCAATATTGCTTGCTATTGTTAACGATAATGCATCTGAACAACCGTCTTTCATAAACGGAATATATATGACAATTAATTTTATTGTTGGTGGAGCTTCTATTTTTCTCGTTGGTCTTTTAGGAGATTTCGTTGGATTAGATATTACATATAAAATTACCGCAACACTTGCTCTATTGTCTATTCCCTTTATTTTAAAATTACCCGCAAAAAATCAAACGCATAGTAAATGATTTTTAAATAAATATTCCAACTGTTAAAATAGTTGTAAAACCGTTTGTTCCCTTTTTCCCAAATGAAAAGTTTAGAATAAAAGACTTAAAATTTAAAATGTTTATC
>CAZXJG010000394.1:0-1507 GCA_964640985.1 uncultured Melioribacteraceae bacterium
AACGGAATTAAAACGTTACCTAAATCGAAAACGATAACCGAATATTGTTTTTTTTTCAAAACATATCTCTTTTAATTTAGAAAATAAAAAATATTAATAACGTACTGTATATTATGAAAAATTATTCAACATACACAGCTGTGCCGTATACTAATATTTCCGCAGCACTCTGCATAATATAGCTCGTCGAAAATCTGCAGCTAACAATTGCATTAGCGCCAACGGCTTCAGCTTCTTTTATAAGTCTATCTAAAGCTTGCTCTCTCGATTCCGCCATCAATTTTGTATATTCTTCAATTTCACCGCCTAAAATGTTTTTCAAAACCGCAAGAATATCTTTCACGATAAAGCGAGCACGCATTGTATTGCCTTTTACCAAGCCGAATGTTTTTTTGATTTCTTTACCGGCAATTGAATCTGTACTTGTAATAATCATCTTTGAATTTCCTTATATTTATTGTTTTTTATCTTAAAAAATTTTTCCCGAATAAGTGAAACAATTAAAATTATTCCGCCAAATACAAGCAATAATATTCCAATTCTTAACATGGGAGATATTTGAGTATCTGTAAATAATTTTTCCAAAGATTCAAATGCGCTATAGCCCAGCACAAGAATAGCTCCAATAGAAATAATTATCCAGGCTATTCCGCGTTCGAGCCGATTATAAATACCCTCCCAATATTTGTCCCAAACTTCTTCCGATGGATTTTTTAATTTCATTTTTGCTAAAATCTCCTTTGTTTTTTTCTGCTCTTCGAATTCGCCTTTTAATTTTTCATTATTTTCTATGAGATGATTCAGCTCATTTTTTTCGTTTTCATCCAAATCACCTGAAAAATATTTTTCCGTCAAATATATAAATCTATTATTCATTTTATTAAGCTTTCTAATTTTTTAGCTAATTTTTTCCGAGCATAGAAAAGTTTCGACATCACCGTTCCTTCCGGTATTTCTAAAAATTCCGCTATCTCTTTATAAGAATAATTTTCGAACTCTCTTAAAATAATAACTTCTCTATCTTCTGCTTGTAACATGTTGAGTGCTTTGGAAATATTTTTTCTTAGTTCTTTTTCTTCAATGATATTTTCTACATTATTATTTTCGGCATCAATATTTTTATATTCCAAAATATCCAAAAACCTTTTTCGTTTATTATCTCTAATCATATTCAAACATAGATTGCGCAAAATTTTATAATACCAAGTAAAAAATTTTTTGGACCGATCAAATTTTTTAAAATGTTTATAAGCCCGAATAAATGCTTTTTGAGAAGCTTCCATTGCTAAATCGTGTGAACCTAAAAATCCCAAAGCCACATAATAAGCTCGTCTCATATTTTTTTTCACTAATATTTCAAATTCCATTTTATCAGCAGTTGTTAACTTCCCCAACAATTCGATATTTCCTTATTCTTATGAAGAATACACATTAAATCTATTTTTATTCGAAATATTTTTAATAAAAAAAATATTTAATAGTGCTTTTCAAATCTATTAAATTTCGT